>CAYYCR010000108.1:0-6326 GCA_964470385.1 uncultured Muribaculaceae bacterium
GAACCAATTGTAGTTGATATTTATATCTAAATTAGACTAAGATGACTAATATGTCACATATCTTAGTCTTTTTTGTATGAAAAAACACTTATATGTGACAAGAAAAAGGAGGTGAAAAAAGGCGATATTTATATCTAAAACCAAAATTAAAAGTTTTAACACAAGAATTTAGAATTGCCTTTGCAAGACAATTTAGAAAGTTTACTCAAGACGAAGTTTCAGAAAAATTAGTGTTATCTGGAGAAAGTAAGAGAGTAAATATGGCAAGATACGAGAAAGAAGATAGAACACCAAAAGAAGATAGACTTATTGAACTTGCCAATATTTTGAAAATTAATCCTAGCTCTATTGGAGAATATTCTTTTACCCATCTGTAAAGTATTGCATTACTTATGCCATATTCACGTACTATAACACCTGCAGGTTTACTTTTGGTGTTATATAATTCAACTATCATTTTTTTTAAATCTTCATCATATCTTTTGCATCGCTTTTCCATTATAGACACTCCTTTCAATGTTTTTTGTTTTATCACATTGTCTAACTTTTTGTGTCTATATATCTATATTAACACCAATAATTCTATCAATTGTATCAGCACTTGTTTTTACACCTAAAAACGATAATATTAATGAAGTAGAGCTTGAACTCATAAAAATAGATATGGATAATATAAATTGAATCAGGGTATCTGTCATTACTTTGTTTTTTCTAGCAAAAATAGTTCTTCATTAAAGGTTTTTACTTCACGTTCCTTATTACAACATTCCTACTCAATAGTCTGCTAATACTTAAACTTGCGGAAGAACCATAAAGAAATGAGTAATTTATAAATGACACTTTATTGTTTAAACCCAAAAAGGAAACAATAAAAATTAATTATTTGTTCCCTTTTACTATATAAAAATTCATAAACATATCTGCTATTTCTTTAGGCGTTTCCCTGCATCCATTAACTAACCAATTGTAATAGATATTATAAAGACCACCAGATATAAAATAATAATTATATTGTTCTTCTAATGTTTTTGCCTTATTAAAAAATATTTTATCAAATTCCTCTTTTATAAAATGAATGCAATTTGCTTTATATAATAGTAATCCAATATCTTCCTTTTCTTTTAAATGAGTAAATAAGAGGGTAAGATATTCTCTAAAATGATTTGGATCATAATTTACTTTTTTTCTTTTTATAAATTCATTTGTTATATCATCAAGGTAATATTTTATAATCTCATCTTTATTTTTAAAATTACGATAAATCGTGATATGGGAAAGACCAGCCTTATCAGTAATTTCTTTATTTGTAATTTTACTATAATCCTTTTTCTTCATTAAAAGAATGAGAGCATCAGCAATATCTTTTTTTGAAATATCACTTTGTAATTCCATTGTTATAATACACCCGCCTTTCTAACAGTAGTAGGTTTTACTATTGTTTTTTTTATATATTTAGAATAAAATATAATTGTTAGAAATATAACATCATTTATGGAATAAGTCAATAAGGAGAAAAGGAAGTATGAAAAAAGTGTTAAAAATGATTGCGATTATATTGTTATCTATTATTGTGATTTTGATTGTTCTTTTAAAAATTTTAGCAAGTAGACCTGCTGCACCAAAAAACTATCAAAGTAAAGTACAAACTGGTGGAGATATTGAGAAAAAATACATGGAAAATGGGTCTTATGAAGTATCGACACTGGAAAATGCTGTTTTACAAGAATTTGGTAAATTTATTGTTTATTATCCAAAAGAATTAGAAACGAAAAACAAAAAATATCCAGTTATTGTTTTATGTAATGGAAGTGGAACTCCTATGTCAAAATATTTCTCGGTTGCGAAGCATTTAGCCTCTTGGGGATTTATTGTAATTGGAACAGAAGAAAATTATTCGTGGAATGCTTTTGGAGCAGAAATTAGTATTCGTTATTTAGAAAGATTCAATGAAAATGAAACAATAGAAAATATGAAAAGTGTATTTTATCAAAAAGTAGATTTTAATAATGTTGGAGTGGTTGGACATTCTCAAGGTGGAGTAGGAGTTATAAATGCTCTTACTGATACTACACATAAAGATATTTATAAAGCAGCTGTTTCTTTGTCACCAACGAATAAAGAACTTGCACATAATCTATTCTGGGATTATGATGCAACTTTGATTAAAGCACCGATAATGCTAATTTCTGGTGAAGGTGGAGGAGATGATTGGGTTGTAACATTAGAACAACTAAAATCAATTTATGATGATATTTCTTCCCCTAAAGTAATGTTCAGAAGAAAAAATACGCCTCACAATGAAGTTTTATATTCTGCTAATGGATATGTAGTAGCATGGTTTATGTATTATTTGCAAAACGATAAGGATGCTGGTAAAGCGTTTATTGGCAATAATCCAGAGATACTAAGTAATAATTTATATCAAGATGAGCAAATTAATATATTAGAATAATTTTCCAATTATAATTTGTAGGTAAGATAAAAAATAAAAAACACATTATTTATGTGCTTCATCATAATATTTTCTAATATTATTAGGCATTTGGTCAGGAGTTAAGTTTTTAACTCTTTTTTCTGTTCCATCTTTTAGTGCTTCATCATAATACCAACATTTGAACTTAATCATACTAAGAGCTTTTTCTAATTCTTTCATCTCTTGTTCTATATTTTCTTTTCGAGTTAAAAACATAGCTTTTCTTTTTTCAATGGTCTTATCTCCAAGAGAACACCAATGCATAAACTCTTTTATTTCTTTAATTTGCATACCAGATTTTTTTAAACACTCGATGACTCTTAATGCTTCAATGGTTTTGTCATTAAATTTTCTAATTCCAGATGAATCTCTTTCTAAATCTAGTAATAATCCTTCTTTATCATAAAATCTCAAAGTTGGAATAGGTAAATGAAACATTTCTGATATTTCTCCAATACTATACATTTTCATACCTCCTACAATTTTTTTGAAAATCAAAATTAGATATTGACCTAAAGTTATGTTTAGGTGTTAAAATTATATTAGCACATGAAAGATAATTGTGCAATAGGAGGAATGAAAAATGAATGAAAAACTAGATTTAGTTATGGAATGGGATAAAACTTTCCCTAGAAGTGATAAAATAAATCATAGAAAAATAACTTTTCATAATCGTTATGGAATTACTTTAGTAGGTGATTTATATGAACCAAAAGAGCAAACTAACAAATTACCTGCTATTGCAGTATGTGGACCTTTTGGGGCAGTAAAAGAACAAGCATCAGGATTATATGCCCAAACAATGGCTGAAAGAGGATTTATTACGCTTGCTTTTGATCCATCATTTACTGGAGAAAGTAGTGGAATTCCTAGATATGTTGCATCACCAGACATTAACACAGAAGATTTTAGTGCGGCAGTAGATTTTCTGTCTGTTCAAGATAATGTTGATAAAGAAAAAATCGGAATTATTGGCATTTGTGGCTGGGGAGGAATGGCAGTAAATGCAGCAGCAATAGATACAAGAATTAAAGCAACGGTTGCTTCTACAATGTATGATATGACAAGAGTAAAAGCAAATGGATATTTTGATGAACAGAACAGTGAAGAAGCAAGATACGAACTTAAAAAAAGTTTAAATGCTAGGAGGATAGAAGATTATAAAAATGGTAGTTACAAATTAGATGGAGGTGTTGTTGATCCAATGCCAGAAGAAGCACCTTTCTATTTTAAAGACTATCATGACTATTATAAAACGAATCGAGGATACCATAAGAGAAGTTTAAATTCTAATGGTGAATGGAATACTACTTCTACTTTATCATTTATCAATATGCCAATATTAAGGTATGCAGATGAAATAAGAAGTGCAGTATTGCTTATTCATGGAGAAAAAGCTCATTCCAGATATTTTAGTGAAGATGTTTATAAAAAATTAAAAGGAAACAATAAAGAACTTATGATTATACCAAATACAGTTCATACTGATCTTTACGATAAATTAGATGTTATTCCTTTTGATAAAATGGAAAATTTCTTTAAGGAGAATCTGAAATAACATGAATAAGAAAATATTATGTGGAATCTTGCTATTAGGAGTTGTTGTATTAGGAGTAGGAACTTATCTATTTATAACCAAAAATAAGGAGGAAGAAATTGTGAATAAAGAAAATACCAATGAATTACAAAATACTTCTCATGATACAAAATTTAATTTTGAAACCAAAAGTGTTAAATTAAATAGTGGTTATGAAATGCCTTTAAATGGAATAGGAACTTATAGTCTTACTGGAGATACTGCTTACAATTCTATTACAAGTGCTTTAAATTATGGTGTTAGGCTAATTGATACAGCTTATATATATGGCAATGAAGAAGAAATTGGTCGAGCAATTAAAGATTCTAATGTACCTAGAGAAGAAATATTTATAATTACTAAAATTTATCCTAACCAATTTGATGATCCAGAAAGTGCAATAGAAATGGCTTTTGAAAAACTAGATGTAGATTATATAGATATGATGCTTCTTCATCATCCAGGCACTAATGATGTAAGAGCATATAAAGCAATGGAAAAATATGTTGAACAAGGAAAAATCCGTTCTATTGGTTTGTCTAATTGGTATCAAGAAGAATTAAAAGAATTTTTGCCTCAAGTAAATATAGTACCTGCTTTAGTTCAAAATGAAATTCATCCGTATTATCAAGAAAACAATGTAATACCTTATATTCAAAGTTTAGGGATTGTTGTACAAGGATGGTATCCATTTGGAGGTAGAGGACATACAAAAGAACTTTTAAATGATGAAGTGATTGTAAAAATTGCTAAAGCACATAATGTATCATCAGCTCAAGTAATTTTAAGATGGAATTTACAAAAAGGTGTTGTTGTAATACCAGGTTCATCTAATCCATCTCATATTAAGGAAAATACAGAAATATACCATTTTGAACTAACAAAAGAAGAAATGGAACAAATAAATGCAATAGATAGAAATGAAAAGCATGATTGGTATTAGGAGGGAAATATGAATAAGAAAATAATTATTTTAATTTCATTTATTTTAATTTTATGTATTGGTGGGTGTATATTTTTTGTTAATAATCATTTAGAAGATAACAAGAAGAATGATACTAATCTAAACGATAGCAATAATTCAAATGAGGAAACACCAAAAAATGATGATAAAAAAGAAGGAGAAAATATGGCAAGTGATAAGAGTATTGTTGTTTATTTTTCAGCAACAGGAACTACTAAAAAATTGCTGGATTTATAAGTGAAGCAACAAATAGTAATGCAATCGAAATAATTCCTATGGAAGAATATACTGATAACGATTTAAACTATAACAATAATAACTCAAGAGCAAATAAAGAACAAAATGATAGTAATTCTAGACCTGAAATAAAAAATGAAATTGATGTTACGAATTATGACACAATTTATCTGGGCTATCCAATATGGTGGGGAGATGTACCAAAAATAATTCTTACTTTTATAGAAAATAACAATTTAGAAAGTAAAAAGATAATTCCTTTTTGTACCTCTCATAGTTCAGGAATGAGTACAAGTCTAAATACATTAAAATCATATAAAAACTTAAATATTGTTAATGGTAGAAGATTTAGCTCATCTTCAACAAAAAGTGATGTTGAATCTTGGCTTAAAGAAATAAATTAAAGTGTTAAGGGTGATATTATGAAAGTTTTAGCAATTAGTGGAAGCAGTAGAAAAGATGGAAATACTGCTATTCTGTTAAATACTATTTTAAATGAATTAAAAAGTGAAGGATATGAAACTGAATTGATACAATTATTTGACAAAAAAATTAACTCATGCAGAGCTTGTTTTACTTGTGGGGGAAAAAATAATTGTACTTTTAATGATGATAATTTTAATGAAATATTTGATAAAATGAAAGAAGCTGATGCCATTATATTAGGTAGTCCAACTTATTCTGCAAATATTTCATCTAGGATGCAGGCATTATTAGAAAGAAGTTCAGTTGTAGCAGACATGAATCCAGGATTATTTAATAGAAAAATTGGTGCTAGTGTAGTTGTAGGTCGCCGAGGTGGATTATTAAATGCTATTGATACTTTAAATCATTTCTTTTTAAATCACGAAATGTTTGTAGTAGGATCAAGTTATTGGAACATTGCCTATGGTAAATTAGTTGGTGATGTTGAACAAGATATAGAAGGAATCCAAACAATGAATAATTTAAGTAGTAACTTAGCATTTATATTAGAAAAAATAAACAAAGAACAGTGAATGAATAATGATTAAAACTAACATAAATAATGTAAAAATAAATCTTCACGAGCCGAATGCAATAACTTGTCACGTACG
>CAYYCR010000109.1:0-6296 GCA_964470385.1 uncultured Muribaculaceae bacterium
TTCTTTCAACATATACATCATAACATATGTTTTTCTTTTTGTCAAAAAAATTATTAGTCAATTGGGTTGAAAATAAAGAATTATAAAATATTTTTAATACGTTTAATTAATCAATATATCTCCAATCGTGTCATATAAAAACTTTAAAAAGTCACAAATTCCAAACCATAAGTCTTTCACTTTATTGGTTTTACTTTTTTCATTTGAAATCGTAACAAAAACATAATCCCCCTCAAATTTCTGTTCTACTTTTGCATGATACTTTCTATATTTTCGAATGATTTTTTCTAACTCAAATTTTTTTCTTTCTCCATAAAAATAGAGTTTCTTTCGATTGATATAAACACTATCTTTTACAAAGGTATTCATGTAAGGATAGATATCGTCCATATTGCAAATAATATAATCTACTTTTTTCTTATGAAATTTTTTTCGTAAATTCTTAATATTAAAGTTTTTTCTTCGGATTATTTTTTTGTCTTTTTCTTGTTTAGATGAGATAACATTTAACATATTGCACTTACTAATTTTATCATTTTCTTCTAATACCTTTATCAGTGATTCTTCCCTTAAGCCAATTACAAGTACATTTCCCTCTACAGAACGTATTATCTGTTCTATCTTTTTTTCTTCTTTTTTCATCTTATTCACCTTCTAATAACTTTTTTACAACATAACTTGCTATTAATATTCCTGCACTGGCTGGTACAAATATACTAGAAGCAATTGTTCTTTCTTCTATTTTTTTAGGTATTTCTCGACTCCATACAACAGGTATTTTCGCACTTATATTTGCCTCTTTTACCTTTTTTCTTAAAATTCGTGCCATCGGATCATTGCTCGTTTTCTTTAATTCTGTAATTTCTAATTGACTAGGATCCATTCTTTTCCCTGTTCCAAGACAAGTAATCAAAGGAATTTGATTCGAAAAACAATATTGAATAAGGGCAAATTTGGTATTTAAAGTATCACAAGCATCCACTACAAAATCAATTGGTTCTTGAAAAAGAATAGAAATGTTTTCTTCCTCTATTTTTTCTTGGATGACAGTTACTTGACAGGTCGGTAAAATTTCTTTTATTCTATGTTGCCATGCTTCGGCTTTCTTTTTTCCTATAGTAGTTTGAAGAGCGATTAATTGACGATTCACATTAGTAATATCAATAGTATCATAATCAACTATATAAAGATGTCCAATGCCACTACGTGCAAGAGCTTCTACTACATATCCCCCTACTCCTCCAAGTCCTAACACCAATACTGTTTTCTTTGATAATTTTTCTATATTTTCTTTGCCAATCAATAATGATAATCTAGATAATTCTCGCATACTTCTCACCTATCTTTTTTTAATTATAACACTTTTCTTAAAATAGATACAATAAAAGGAGACTTTTAATCCCCTTTATGGTTCTAATTCATCAGGTAAGTTTTCGTCCTTGTTCTCTTCTTTCTCATCTATTTCATCACCACTACCTGGATTTTCTGGTTCATCTGGATCTGGTGTTATTGGAGTAATTGGTTCTTCTGGTTCTGGATCTTCTTCAACTGGTTCTGTTGGATCAATATATTTTAAAGTAATTGTTTCTCCTAATAATTTAGATAAATCCGTTCCTGCTTTTTTACTTTGTGATATAATTTGACCTTTTTTGTTACTGTCATAGTCCTCATCTCCCTCAGATATTTCTACCAGTACAATTCGAATATTTCGGTGATTGGTTGTAAATTCTCTTAAAACCGTTCCATTGTAAAGTTTTCCAACAAAGTCTGGTAACGTGTCATCGTCATCATCTTTACTAGAATTTCCACTACTTCCTTTTCCATCTGAAACGCTAATCGTTACTCCTGTACTTTTACTAATTGCTGTAATATCCATACCAGGTGCTAGATCCTGACTAATGACTTGCCCTTCTCTTTGAGCTGAATTTACATAATTCACATTGATTTTGACTCCATACTTAGATCCATAACTGGTAGCTTTGGATTTATCATATCCAACAAAATCTGGAAGTTGATTTAATACAGTATCCTTATAAACGCCTTTTCCAATTACTGTTTCTTCGTATGGCTCATTCACATTAAAGCGAAATGTCTTAATTTGTTTTGGCTTTTCTAATTCTAGATTAATTTTCATAGCGGTTACGACATCTTTAATACTACCCTCATATGGGACAAAATTATAAAGCCTTAATTTTGTTCCTTGATTTACTATTGAACTATAATCATAAATATTGGCATCAAATCCGCTAATATATAGTCGTTGCATGCCAAGTAATTCTTCTACACTAGAAGTTTCTTTGCTTTTTGCAAGTAAGTCTTTGGCAACATTGTAAAAGGATAGTATTTCATTGGTACTCATATTGGTTTCCATATTATTGCTAAGAGTATCTAATAATTTATAAACAGTATCAATACTATTAATGGTTTTGGCTTTATTCATTAGTCCTTTCACAACCAATTGTTGATTCTGCCCTCTTCTAAAATCATCTATTGTTTTTCGGTGTCTTGAAAGTGCTAGAGCTTGTTCTCCATTTAAAGTTTGCACACCTGGATTTAGGCATATTAAATTTGAAAAATTTCGATTGCTATCTTGTTCACAGAAAGATAATGGGACATCTACTTCAATTCCACCCAAAGAATCTACTAATTTTACTACACCTTTAAAGTTTATTTTGGCATAATAATCAATGGTAATTCCTGTAAAGTTTTCTATTGTTTTTATCATGCAGTCCTCTCCTTGCCAAGCGGCATGAGTAATTTTGTTTTTTCTATTTCCAGCAAAGCAAGCAATTGGTACATAAGTATCTCTTGGAATACTTAAAATCGTTGTATTGAGTGTTGTCGGATTAAAGGTGAGCAACATCAAGGAATCTCCATTAAAAGAAGCTCCTTTGATATTTTCTTTTTCAGAGTCTACTCCCATTAACAGAATCGTAAATGGTTTATCAATCTTATTTCCTCTTTTGGCAATGGTACTCTTTACATCTTTATCTTCAGAATACAATATTTTCGTTTTTGCTTCAATATCCTCAAATCCCTCTAAGGACTGGAATTTAATGACATATCCAGTTGGTAAAAAGATATAGTCTATTTTTTCTTCATATAAGTCATTTAGCATAGAAACATAATCATCATATTCAACAATTTTATTGGATGTTAAATTTTTATTTTTGATAATTTGTTTTGGAATTTGATAACCGTCAACACTTTTTTCATCTTTAATCATTCCGATTTCACTAGAACCTATATCACTAATAGTTTCTGCTTTATTATCAGAAAGTGTTACTAAACTTGCTGAGTAAGTGGTCGTTGTTGTACTCACATGTCCTAATTTATCGATTACGGTATGGACATTAGAAGCTACAAAAAATAGGATTCCAGAATAAAGAATAATGAGGAATGCTAGTACAATTCTACTTTTTTTCTTATGTTTTATAACGGACATGGCAGAACCAAAAAATAATCCCAGTCCTATTAATATAATAGCGATTGCTCCTATTAGTCTTAGTTTATTTTCAATGTTATTTAATAGAGAAAGTGAAAATAAAATATATAAAGAGGAAGCAAATAACAATACATATAACACATAAAATACAATGGTCCACCCTTTATTTTGTTTCATCATTTTTTTTCTCATAACATCATATCCTTTCTAAAGTACACTTACCATTATAACTTATTATGTACTTTTTCGGAAGTTTTTTTCTTCTTTTTTTTATAGTTTACAAATGACTAACAAACAAAGTTTCACTATAATCCATTTTTAGGTTATAATAGAACTGGAGGGATGTTATGGAAATTTTATTTGAAGCATTCGGAGAACTTTTTTTTGAATTATTCTTTATGATGGCAAAAAGTAAAAGGATCCCACTCTGGGTTCGAATTTTAATTATTATTTTATTAGTATCTTTTTATTCATTCCTTATAATATCAATATTTATTATCGGTTTAAAGGCACTGAAATCAAATCTCATTCTTGGTATTTTTTTGATTTTAGCTTCTCTTCTTATTTTGATTGGATTTTTAGTAATGATATTGAGAAAACAAAAAGAGGTTTAGAATTCTTTCAAAGTAACTCCCGATTCGTATATTGATTTTTCATATTTATAATGTTTCATGTTTTCATTTTTCGATTAGCTATTTCATTCAAATTTAGAAAAATTTTGTTCGTTTACAATAGATTTATGATATGATAAAATAAATTTATATTTGGAGGACTATTATGGTAGAAGAAAACATTATGGGGATTATGAATACAATTTCATATGGATTTTTAGATGAAGAAAATAATATTATAGAAAGTAATTCTAAAAAATGGGAGGAACATTTTTCCGATTTTTATTATTTACTATCCCCAAGTGAATTGTTAGAAAAAAAGTATGGGACTTGTTGGGATCAAGTAGAGTTAGAACGGTTTCTTTTTGAACAAGAAAGTATCAAAGTAAAGACATTTTTTATTTGCACATATATGGATGATGGTGCTCCCTGTCATACATTCTTAACTTATGAAAAAAATAATCATTTTTACTGGTTTGAACATTCATGGGGAAAATATCGTGGTATTCACGAATACGTTTCTTTAACGGAATTACTTTTAGATGTGAAAAAGAAATTTGTCGAATATGAAGAGTTTCCAACGATCGTTTATGAATATACAAAACCACCTTTTCATCTTACTTGTGATGAATTTTATGAATATGCTTCTAAAGGTTCCATTATCCATTTGAACGAGCCGCTTTATTTTTATCATATCATGAATAAAGACGTTAATGAAGAATTAGGAATTTTAAGTTTGCAATATATGTATGATCATCAGTTATTTGAACTCTTTGATAAGAATGCTTGTAAGTATAAAACTAGGATTGTAGATAATTGGAATATTTCTAAATATCAAGGAAGAGAAGAGGATAGTTTAACAAGGGAAGAAATTCTTGATGCTTTGAATATATTTAGAGGACCATATGGTTCTAAATATATTTACTTTTTTCGTTATCCCCCTTATAAAGAATTAGGACCTAAAATGAAAACGTTATTGGAAACAAAAAACATCTACCAAATCGATATCAATGACGAGGAAATCCAAAAATATATATTAGATATTTCTTATGGTTATCAAAAAAGTAATACCGACAATCAGAAACTGGATAAAAAATATTATGAAACAGTATCAAAAGAGGAATATTTTAAAGATTATAATGACAGTCTTACTATGAATTTTAGCACTCTAAATCATATTGGGATTGCCTTTATAGATTCTTATTGTCCATTTGAAATTCTAAAGAAAATTTCTTGATTTTGATTCGGTAAAAATGAATGGAAGATTAAAAATAGTATTTACTTTCAAAAAAGGAATTGAGGAAATCATATGTTAGAAAGTGTATATCAACAAGTATATGAATTATTAAAAGACGAAAATTCAGGACATGGAATAGATCATATTACTAGAGTATTAGAATTATCATTGAAATTTGCGGAAAAAGAAAAAGCCGATAAAGTGTTAGTATCTTTAATTGCCCTACTTCATGATGTTGATGACTATAAAATATTTGGAATGGAATATGAAAAAAATTTAATTAATGCCAAACGAATTATGCAAAAGGCTAAAATTGATATAGAAACGCAAAACAAAGTCTGCCAATCTCTTTGGTGTATTGGATATAGTAAATCATTAAAAGGCATAAGACCCACTTCTATCGAAGGAAAAATTGTATCAGATGTGGATATGTGTGATGCTTTAGGAGCTATTGGAATTTTAAGAATATATCAATATAATTTGAAACACCAAAAAGTGTTTTTTGATAGAACAATTCTACCAACAATTCAGGTAAATGCAAAAAAGTATAAAGAAACAGGTTCCGATAACGGAGTTTTGCATTTTTTTGATAAGATATTAAAATTGAAAAATATGATGTTAACTGCTTCTGGAAAAGAGGAAGCCGCCAAGCGACATAACATGACTGTCCAATTTCTATATCATTTATTTAAAGAAGAAAATGCTTTCGAATGGATAGAATACTTGAATACGTATTTGAAAAAACAAGAAGATAGTAATCATCAAAAATGATAAAACAATATTATAATTCATTTTTTCTCTTAAAAAGTCCAATTTGAAAGTAATTTATTAGAAATATGTATAAAATATATAGCATAATATAAGTAATCGCATAAAATAAATTAGAAATGCAAAATTTCAATTGACAAATTTCACTTATTTCGATACAATAAATATGTATCTATCAACTGGGTCTATAGCCAAGTGGTAAGGCGTGGGACTGCAACTCCCTGATCGTTGGTTC
>CAYYCR010000110.1:0-6000 GCA_964470385.1 uncultured Muribaculaceae bacterium
CAAATATATAAAATACTTATCAATGCTACTTTTGGAGCTATGAAAAGTGAGTTTAACAATTTATTTGATCCTAAACAAGCTAATAATATTTGTATCAATGGTCAAATAATATTAACTCAATTAGTACTAGAGTTATCTCCTTATTGCCAATTAATACAGTCTAATACTGACGGTATAGTTGTTAAGTATAAAGAAGCTGACTATGAAAAAATAGTTGGGATAGTACAAGACTTTGGTAAAAGATTTAATCTCACTTTTGACATAGATAAGATTATAAAGATAGCCCAAAGAGATGTAAATAATTATGCTATCCAGTTTGAGGATGGACATATTGAGGCTAAAGGACGTTTTGCTAAGTTCAAAGGGGGTAACTTTATGCAAAATAGCCTAAGCATCATTGATAGAGCTTTAGTCAATTATTACATACATGATATACCAGTACACCAAACAGTAATTGAAACTTATAAAAATAACGATTTAGCCCCTTTTCAAATCGTTTGTAAAATGGGCAGTACTTATGATGGTATGTACTATGAATATGGCGACGAGGGAGATACCAAGTTAATTGAAACCCAAAAAGTTAACCGAGTTTTTGCTACTAATGATAAAAAATACTGGGGGATATATAAGAGAAAAGGCGACAGTTACCAAAAGATAGCTAATACAAGTGAGCATAATATTATACATAACGAAGAGTTAGCTACTTTTGATAAATCTAAACTAGACCTTAACTATTATATCAACTTATGCAATAAGAATTTGTATGGATAGAGAAGAATTAATAATACATAATCAAAAACTCATTTATTATGTAATAAAACGAATGAATTTGTTTTTTAGAGTTGATGAATTATATGATGTAGGATTGATAGGGTTAATCAAGGGTGCAGATAGTTATAATAGTGAGAAAGGTACTCAATCAACATACTTTTACAGGTGTATAAAAAATGAAATCATGATGTATTTAAGAAAGAAAAGACCTAGTACAATATCATTAAATACACTTATTACTGACAATTTAACATTAGGGGATACATTAGTTGATGATTACAATTTAGAATACGAAGTGGAAAAGAAAGAGAAGTTAATTCAAATTTATAATTGTATAAATAATTTATCTCCTAAAGAACAGGATTTAATTATTAAATATTTTGGTTTATTTGAAAGTAAAAAATATACACAACAAGAATTAGCAAAAATTTACAATTACAGTCAAGGTTATATTACTAGGCTTATTAAAAAGGCAATTGAAAAAATAAAAAAGGAGGTAAATTCATGTTAAAGTTTATTGAGTTAAATGACAATAAACAACCAGTAACTAACTTTGATACAACTTATACCTCCTTAGATAAATTAGATAATGCTGGTTTACTACTAAACAATAAGGTTGTTGTAGTGGACTTTGACGGACATAGTGAAGAGGAAATAAAAAAATTAAAAGATATTGTTGATTATATATACAATAAATACCCAACGTTTAGAGTAGAGACAACAAGAGGAACACATTTATATTATAAAGTACCAAAAGGTATTAAGATTAAAAACTGGTCTCCAATGATAACTAATTCAGGTATAAATGTAGATTATAAAACGGGTAATACTAGTCAAGCTGTTATAAAACTAAAAGGTATCATACGTAAAACTAGTAAGCCAATTACCGAGTTAAAGTTTACTGAACTACCCGAGTTACCTGTTGAATTATATCCACTAATTAAAAGCAAAAACAATAATTTATTGTTATTAGAAGAGGGAGAGGGGAGAAATTCCGTTTTATATAACCATTTATTAAATATGAGGGAAACTTACAAATTAGATATAAAAGAAATAGCTAGTTTCATAAATCAATATGTATTCAAAGATCAATTAAAAGATAAAGAATTAAGTACAATTATTGATAGTGTAGAAAATAAAGAAATAACAATTGTTGATTATACTAATATGATAGATTTTGCTAAGTATTTAGTAAATAAGTTAAATATCAAAAGATATCAAGGACAATTATATTTTATACATAATAACAAATTTATTAGTGATACAAACACATTGTTGAGAGAAATATCTAACATATATCCATTAAAGCGTAATCAAGATAATGAAATATTACACCAACTATCAAAGTTTAGTGAAAACATAAATTTTTCTAATCAAGACGAGGTATATATAAGACTTAATAACGCTTGCTTTATGGAAAGTGTTAAAGACGATAATTACGAAATTTTACCACTAATAAATGAAATTTTTACTCCATTTAATATGGATATAAATTATGATCCAAACGCTTACGACGAAAATGTAGATAATTTTCTTAATGATATAACTTGTAATCGTCAAGAGTTAAGAAATTTTTTAGAGGAAATTATAGCTCATATACTAATGATTAACAAATTTCCCCACAATATATTTTTCTTAACTGGTAGTGGAAAAAATGGAAAATCTACTTTTGTTACAATGTTAAGTAATTTTGCTAAAGGCTTAACCTCTCATGTCTCCTTACAAAGGTTTGAAGACGACACATCAATAATATCTTTAAATGGTAAATTGTTAAATGTTAGTGACGATGTTAATGCTAGTTACATTGAAAAGAGCGAAAAATTAAAACTTATGTGTGCTGGTAATGAGTTTGATGTTAGACCAAATTACAAAGATAGTACAAGTTTTGTTAGCACATCTACTTTTATATTAACAGCCAATGAAATGCCAATATTTAAAGATAAAACAAATGGGTTTTATAGACGAGTTTTAACTGTTCCTTTTGATTTTGTTGTAAAGAAAAGAAATGCTAATCTTGATAAATTGCTGTCGACTGACAATGCTAAGTCATACTTATTCAATTTAGGTCTTAAAGGTTTAAAACGAATTGTAAGTAATGGCTATGAAATGACGGAAAATGAAATTGTTAAATCGGCAACTGAACAATATAAACTAGAAACTGATAGCATTTATGCTTATTTACAAGACTATCCAGATATAGAGAATAAATGGTTTAATGATGTTTACTTTGCTTATGAAAATTATTGCGAAGAAAATTATATTGAAAGTGTACCTCGTAATGTATTTAGTAGGAAATTAAAAAATTATGGTTTTCATACTGGAAAACAAGAAAGAGTTAAAGAAACTTTATTAAATAAAAATGGCAAAGATAGAAAAATTTTGAAAAATTAGTGTCTTGGTGTCTTGATATTGTCTTGATAATTTAAAATATCAAGACGCTCAAAGACTCTTATAAATAAATACTTTTATATATTATTGTCTCGATGTCTTGATATTTTTACTATTATTAAATATTTAATATAAAAAGTATAAAAAAGTATATGAAAAATAAAAAGTATGGAAAAAATATCGAGACCAAGACAAAATTATTATAAAGCCTTATAAACACTAGAAAAAATTATGTCTTGATAAAAAATAAATATCAAGACAAAAAAAGGAGGAATTATGAAAAATATACAAAATATATTTGATTTTTATAAATGGGTAAATTCAATAAATCAAATAAAATATATTACTTTTACGTTATGTGATGATGACGGGGGATCTACGTACACATGTTTATCTAAAAAAGAGCTTATCAATATTTTACACAACGATATAAATATGGATAGACTTTATCGAAAAGAATATACTGTTAATATTTTAGAGTTACATTATAAACAATAACAAATTTTATAATTGATATGGGGGTAGATAAAAAGGTAGGTAAGTGATATGAAAATAAAAAAGAGGGTACAAGGATATGATATTGAACTTGAGCTTGCTAAAATAGAAGATTTTTCAAGATACACATTGTATCAAGTGTATAAATTAATAAATGGCAATATTGACGGCATTGAATTAGAATTGAATTAAAAGGAGAACAGGAATGAAAATAAAAGAACTTAATAAAGAAATAAATAATTTATATTACAGCAAAAACAAAAATATATTTGTAGAAAAACAAGAGGATAAAATTTATATAACAGATAAATATGTTGTATGGATAATAAGTGAAAAAGATTTTATATTTGATATTGATAAATTTAAGAAAGCTAATATTAAATCAGTAGTTGATTTTGTTGCTAATAAATTCTTATATGAAGCAGTTAAATCAAATGAGTGTATCAAAGATGATTCTTTAATTATTGTTTCATTTGTAAATAAAGAGGAAAATATTAAAGTTCAAATAAATGAAAAATTTTTAAAGTATTTTGATAAGAATTGCAGTTTTAAAATAGTTGATGATTCTACACCAGTATTGGTTTACGAAAAAGAAGAATTAGTTGGTATGATTACACCAATCAAAACTTATTAAAATAGGGAGGTGTTAGTAAATGAATAATGTTATTGTAGGTTTAAAAAGTGGTAATACAATTAGATTAGATAATGTTAATTACCAAGATTTACTTAAAAATATAAATGAATTTAGAGGAAACAATGCGTTATTTATAACTTTTAAAGATGTTATTTTTGTAATACAAAACATCGAATATATAAAAAAGGTATAAAGGAGGTTGAAATATGTTTACCATACATACCTACACTGATACAAAGTGTGAACTAGAAATGGCTAAAACTAGGCTAAGCCTACTAATGGATAGAAAAGAAAAGCTATATTGTAAGTATTTTCCTCTTACTCCTAAGCTAAAAGAGGTTATGGTAAGCGGAGGAGAACACAGCAATAATAAAATGGCAGAATATTTACACGAATTACATGAGATAGATATAGGAACTGGCAAATCATTAGCTGAGGAAATAACATATCAACAGCAAAATATCGATAAACTACAAACTTATTTAGATAAAATGACTGAGACTTTATCTAAAATGAAAGGAATAGAGTATCAATTATATTATGAGATAGCTTTTAATGGTGTAAATATCTCTAAAGCTGTTGATAATATAGCTGAGAGAAATGATAAAGATAGTGGTACAATATGGAAAAACTACTATAAAAACATTAAAAAGGACATAAATAAGCTAAAAACATACCATAGCTGAACGTTACCTCTAGGTAATGGACGGAGGTATGTAAAAATTTTCAAAAAGTACAGTGAAAGTACAGTAAAAAATGTGATAAAGTGGATAATGTAGAAATTCATAAAGGATACTCCAGTAGGTGCATCCTTTTTTCTTATGTTGAAAGGGAGGACGCTAATATGGAAAAAAATATAATTAAGGTTGTACCAGATAAAGACGGTAAAATTTTTATTACACTATATGGTACTAGATACCAAATTGTAGTAGAAGAACAGCCAAAACCAGCAAAAACTGACAAGCAGAATTAACGGTACTTAATTGTACTTAATGGTATTGACAAAGGAGGTGGTACGGTTATGGCTATAAAAAATGTTAAAGTTTATAAAGTAGGCGACAAACTAACTCCTAAACAACAGCGTTGGATAGATGAGTATATTAAGTGTGATAACTTAACTGAGGCAACTATTAACGCTGGTTATACTTGTAAAAACCCTAGAGCTATGGGTTATCAGAATAGTGTTAAATTTAAAGAGCTTATTGACAATCGAAAACTAGAGATTAGCAAAGAAATTAGCGACAAAGGTATCGCTGATCTTGAAGATATATTTAAGTTTTGGACTGATACTTTTAAAAATAATAGCGAGGACACAAGAGACCGTATCAAAGCAAGCGAACTTTTAGCAAAGGCTAAAGGTGGTTTTGTTGAGAAAAAAGAAGTTAAAATTGTTGATACTGACTGGTTTATTGACGAGGAGTAATATAAGTGGCTAGAAAGTTAAACCCAGCTATATTTAATGACTGGGTTTATAAACACATAGACGACTACTCACATCGTATAGAGGTCTATATGGGTGGTGCTGGTAGTGGTAAGTCCTATGGAGCAACACAAAAAGTATTACTTAAAGCATTAAAACATAAACGAACTGTATTAATAATAAGAAAAATACAACGTACAATAAAGCACTCAATATGGTCGTTAATGATAACACACTTACGTAATAGTGGTTATTATGACCAATGTAGAATAAATAGGAGTGATTTTGAGAT
>CAYYCR010000111.1:0-5950 GCA_964470385.1 uncultured Muribaculaceae bacterium
AAATTTCTAATTTCAAAATCCTGATTTTTTTTGAAGGCACTTTTTCAGTGACCTTGTTGAAAAACGGTCTTTTTTTAAAATTTTAAATTATTTTATTTTTTTGTAAGGTATTCTTCTAATTTTTATCGTATATATTTATAAAGCGGACATATATTTATAAAACAGAATAGACAGTAATTTATAAACGTGTTACAATAATTAAGGAAATGAGGGATTGTATGAGTTCATTATATCGTTTAATTAATATAAATAAAAAATATCCAAAACAGGATAGTGAAAATGCCGCATTAAAAGAGTTAAACTTTGATATTGGAGAGCAAGAAATTGTTGTAATTTTAGGACCAAGTGGAAGTGGAAAATCAACTTTGTTGAATATCCTATCTGGAATAGATAACCCAACAAATGGAGAAATTTGGTTTAAAGAACAAAGAATAGACCAATTAAAAGAAAAAGAATTAACAGAATATAGGAAACAAAATTTAGGATTTATATTTCAAAGTTATAATTTAGTTTCCAATTTGACTGTAACGGAAAACATTGAACTTGGATCTAATTTGTCTGATAATCCACTTTCTATGGATAACATTTTGGACATTGTAGGACTTAAAAATCATAAGGATAAATATCCATATCAATTATCAGGAGGACAAATGCAGAGAGTAGCAATTGCTAGAGCACTTATCAAAAATCCAAAAGTATTATTTTGTGACGAACCAACAGGTGCACTAGATGAGGCAACAGGAAAAAAAATACTAGAATCGTTACAAGAAATTAATGAAAAATATCATACCACTATGATTATTGTAACCCATAATCCAAGTATCGCTGAAATGGCTCATACGGTAATTAAAATGAATAGTGGAAAAGTTATAGAATTTTATCATAACACCAAAAGAAAAAAAGCCAAAGATTTGAGGTGGGCATAATGAATTTACTATTTTTAAATGCTTTAAAAGGTCTCAAAAAGAAAAAAATTCAGATGCTTGGTATTATTTTTATGATAATCCTTTCAACTGGAATCTATACTTCTATGAATACAGCATTAGACCGTTTAGAGTACCGATATTATGACTATTTAGAAGAACAAAATGTAGAACATCTTAGCTTTACACCAGTGATAGACTATACCAAGGATATTACTTTAGAAGAACTAGAAAATTGGGAGAATACAGTATTACAAAATGCAACAGAGGAAGAAAAAATAGCAATTCATAGCTACAAAAACTGTTTACAATTAAAAACTTGTGATTTAAAAGAAACTGTTCCAATAGACACTATTTTTAAAAAATATGATTTAGAGTATCAAATAGCAAGTAAAAAATTAGATACCATTAAGGAAAAATATGATTTTACTTATGGCATCGAAAAATCAAAAACAATGAAAGATGGAACCATTTTGGTAAAAGCAATGCCATATCAAAAAAACAAAAAAATAAATCAAACCTATTTAGTTGAAGGAAAATTTCCAGAACAAGACAATGAAGTTACAATGCTTAAAGAATTTGCTCATATCCATGATATTAAAATAGGTGACACTTATCAATTAGATGAAAAAAAATATCAAGTAGTTGGATTTACCTATGCACCAGACCATATTTATCCAATGATATCCTTTAATATGCCAATATTTAGTGAAAAACAAAATAATATTATTTTCATGAATGAAGAAACCTATAAACAATTTATTGGAATGGAAGAAAAAGTATATGTTTTAAAATACAATCATAAAGTAGACCGAAAACTACAAATGGATAAAATGAATCAAGGAGAAAATGACTCTGAAACTTCAAAGATGTTTGAAACTGAATCAGAAATATTATCTATGAGTATGGATACAGCAACCAGAATGATTCGAACTTCAGCACTTCAAGCAGGACTAAAAGTTGATCGGGACTTTGCTTTATATTTTCTCTATCTTCTTCTTGCCATCGCTGTATTTATTATTGTCGTAATTACCAAAAAAAGAATTGATGATGAACGACTTCAAATAGGCGTATTAAAATCACTAGGATATAGTAGATTTAGTATTGCAATCAGTTATTTGGTATATCCAATTTTAGGATCTTTGGTAGGGGGAATAATTGGATATGCAATTGGGATTAGTCTAAATGGGCTACTTACCAATTTATATATGAGCTATTTTACTGTACCACTCGGAGTACTAAAATTTGATATTTCTTACTTGTTAACATCTATCTTTTTACCAATGGTTGTATTATCTATCTTAAGTTATGTGATTGCTATCTTCATGTTAAGGAAAAGACCACTTTCTTTACTCAAAGAAGGAAGTAACTTAAAAGTAAATTTCTTAAGCAAAATAGTAAATAAAATTACTTCACTATTACCATTTAAATATCGATTTAAATACTCACTTGCATCAAGATCACTTGGAAAATTACTAATTGTAACACTTACTTCATTTTGTACAGGACTC
Source organism: uncultured Muribaculaceae bacterium (assembly GCA_964470385.1). Taxonomy (GTDB): domain Bacteria; phylum Bacillota_I; class Bacilli_A; order RF39; family UBA660; genus MGBC102946. The sequence continues at coordinate 2,435 of CAYYCR010000111.1, forward strand.
CTCATTGTTTTAGTATTGATAGGATCTAACTTATTTAATAACGTAATTGATGAATCTTTCGATAGTTATTCTTATCAATATATGATTGCAATGAATGGAATCAAAATGGATGAGACAAAAACAGATATGGATGATCTTATTTTTAGTACCAACGCTGTATTAAAGAAAATTACGGATTCAAATGGCCTAGAAAAAAAACTAGAAAAAGAAGATGTTAGTATTTCAATTAGTGGAATAGATGTAGATTCACATTTTATTACTTTGAAAGATAAAAACGAAAAAAAATTAAATTCACGATTAGAAGAAAATCATATAATTATCAATCGTAATATGCAAGAAATATTAGGTGTAGAAATAAATGACCAATTACAATTAGAAATTGGAGAAAAAGAACTAACTTACATAGTGGCAGGAATTTCTGAGGAATATATGAGTTATAATGCTTATGTAGAACGAGAAGAACTATCAAAAGCACTAGGATTTCCATCATCTGCTTATACTGTTATTTATAGTACCAATCCAAATTATAAGGATATGAAAAATTTAAGTGAAGAAGAACAAAAAGAAATCGCAACAATATTTAATTTAAGCGATATTCGTGAAAATGTTGAAAATCAAATGGAAGTATTTAATAGTAGTATTTATATCGTAATTGCTTTCGCATCAGTAATGGCACTAGTAATACTTGCAGTAATCGCTAATATCGTCGTCGAAGAAAATAAAAAGACAATTTCCTTAATGAAAGTAATGGGATATAAAAATGGAGAAATATCATCAATCGTATTAAATATCTATACCCCATTTGTTGTGATTGCTTACCTTTTATCCATTCCAGCAATGATATCACTTCTTAAATGGATTATTAGCTTACTCATTTCCGATATGGATATGATGATACCAGTCTCATTATCTCCAATCCTCGCTATATTAGGACTTGTTGGTCTTCTAATTGCTTATTATATTGCTATATTCTTCTCCAAACGAGTATTAAATAAAATACCACTTGCCATTGCTTTAAAAAGAGAGTAGGGATTCTATGGAAACATTAATAAAACTAAAAAACGTATATAAAACTTATTACTTAGGTGATGTGCCAACTCATGCTTTAAATGGAGTATCTTTAGATATCAAAAAAGGAGAAATTGTAGTCATTTTAGGAGCTTCTGGTGGAGGAAAGACAACACTACTCAATGTGATGTCAGGACTAGATACTGTCACAAAAGGACAAATATTTTATGAAGATAAGGAAATTTCCAAATTAAGCGACCGTAAAATTACAAAATTTAGAAAAGATAACTTAGGATTTATTTTTCAAACCTATAATTTATTAGAACATTTAAATGTCTATGAAAATGTTTTAGTGGGGGCCAAATTAGGAAAATCAAAAGAAAATATTGATATGATTTTAAAAACGGTAGGATTAAAAAAGCATGAAAAAAAATATATGCATGAATTATCAGGTGGAGAACAACAACGAGTATCGATTGCAAGAGCATTAGCCAAAATTCCAAAAGTTATGTTTTGTGATGAACCAACAGGGGCATTAGATGAAAAAACAGGAAAAGTTGTATTACAATCTTTAGTAGATGCCAATGAAAAATTGGGGACCACAATGATTGTTGTGACACATAATCCTGGAATTGCTTTAATTGGAGATCGGGTCATTAAAATGAATAGTGGAAAAGTAGTAGAAATAATAGAGCATAAAAGAACGAAACCAAAGGAAATTCCTTGGGGATAGAGGGAAGAGGAAAACTTTCCTTTTTGTCTAATAAGTGTTAACTAATAAATGATCCTGTTCTTTCATTTTTCTTTTCTCCTTACTTTATAGTATAATAAACATGAGGTGATAAAATGAATCTTGTGCAAGATATTAATCCCAATATTTTTAGGGAATATGATATTCGAGGAATTTATGGAGAAGATTTAACAGAAGATGTTGCTTATACGATTGGAAAAAGCTTTGGAACCTATATTAAAAAGTTAGGATTCGTTAAGACTGTAATTGGATATGACAATCGTTTGTCTTCCCCATCTTTAGCAAAATCTTTAATCCAAGGGATTCTAGAAACAGGAGTAGATGTCATTAATTTAGGATTGGTAACAACCCCTATGTATTATTTTGCAAAATATTACTTAGAAATTTATTCGGGAATTATGATTACTGCTAGTCATAATCCCAAAGAATATAATGGTTTTAAAATAGCATTCTCTAAAATTGGAAATGCTTACGGAGAACAAATCATAGAATTTAGAGATTTTACGAAATTACTAAATTTTGATGATGGAAAAGGAACAGAAATAAAACTTGATTTAAAAAATAGTTATTTAAAACTGATAAAAAATTCCATTGATTTAGGAGAGCGAAAAATCAAAGTAGTGGTTGACTGTGGAAATGGAACAGGTTCAATCGTAATCAAAGATGTTCTTGATCTGTTTCCAATGGAATATGAACTACTTTATTGTGATAGTGATGGTAATTTTCCAAATCATCATCCAGATCCTAGTGTATCAAAGAATATGGTGGATTTAGGGAAAAAAGTAGTTGAATTAGGTTATGATTTTGGAATCGGAATTGATGGAGATGCAGATAGAGTTGGAATTGTAGATGAAAAAGGAAATGTTATTCCAACTGATTTAGTTATGGCTATTATATATCGTTATTTGCATCCAAATATGAAGAATAAAAAAGCATTGTTTGATGTCAAATGTTCTAAAGCTTTGATTGACGATTTAGAAAAACTAGGATTGGAACCAGTGATGTACCGGACAGGAAACTCTTATACGAATATGAAAATGCAAGAGGGAAATTTTGATTTTGGTGGAGAATATTCTGGACATATTTTCTTTCGAGATAAATTTCCGGGATTTGATGATGGAATTTATGGTGGACTTCGTATGATTGAGATTCTTTCTCATTGTGATAAAAAAATAAGTGAATTATTAGATGGTATTAATCATTACTATTCTACAGAAGAAATTAAAGTAGCAGTAACCGATGAAACAAAATTTGAAATTGTCGAAAAAGTAAAACAGTATGCAAAAGAAAAAGAATATCAAATCATTACATTAGATGGAGTAAGAGTAACATTTGATGATGGCTGGGCTTTGGTTCGTGCTTCTAATACAGGTCCTAATTTAACGGTCCGTTTTGAAGCTATCTCAGAAGAACGATTAAATGAATTACAAACAGAATTTATGAATGTAATAGATGACTTTCATTAGTATATTTTTTTAGATTTATAAAAAATTAAAGATGCTTTGTAATACAAATTTGTAGCTATATTAATATGTTTATTCAAATTTTTGAAATTGGAAAATTTGAACTTATTAGATATGATAATTTTATAAGGTTGTTTTTTGGTTTAGTTATATATGAATTAATTTATTTACATCTACATTAAAAAAGAGTATAATTATGATTAGGGAATATCAGTTGTTGAGTGTCTACCAAATCTCGCAAAAGAGAGGAGGTTTGATAAAATGAAAAAAAGAATTTTTATTATAAAAGTCCTT
>CAYYCR010000112.1:0-5914 GCA_964470385.1 uncultured Muribaculaceae bacterium
CGTCACTACGAATCATAAATGGTGGAATACAATAAGTAAAACCCTTGTTAATCATGAAATCTCTAGCATAGGCAATTATTGCTTCGTGAAGTCTGGCAATATCTCCAACCAAATAATAAAATCCATTTCCACTCGTTCTTCCTGCACTATCCTTATCAAGACCACCTAAAGACCAACATATATCAGCATGGTAGGGAATTTCATAATCTCTTACAAATGGTTCACCAAATTTTTCGATTTCAACATTTTCACTTTCATCTTTTCCAATTGGTACACTATCATCAATCATATTAGGAATTATCATCATTTTACTCTTTAATGTTTCTGATAGTTCACTTTCTTCTGTTTTTATATTTTCTAACTCTTTATTGATTTCTACAACCCTTTGCTTTTTTTGATTTGCTTCGTCTACTTTCTTTTCTTTAAATAAAATACCGATTTCATCACTGGTAGCATTTCTTTCTTGTCTTAAAGAATCTCCAACTGCTTTTAGTTCCCTAATTCTTTGATCTAACTGTACTATTTCATCTACCAAAGGCAATTTTTCATCCTGAAATTTTTTCTTAATATTTTCCTTTACGATTTCCTTATTTTCTCTTAAAAATTTAATATCTAACATAATATCCCTCTTTCTATTTTTAAGAAAAAAAAGACTACAATTAGGAGCATATAATGCGGTACCATCCTAAACAAGTCTTCTTTATTTCGATAACGGTTTTACCCGGAAATGTTTTCATTTCTCTTGGAAGTAGATTCATAATATTCTTGTATTCATTTTCACCAACCATGAATTCTCTTTATTTTCAAGTTCTATTATTACTAGTCTTCCTCTTTGATTTACAAGTCCATTTTAGCACGCTTTAAAAAGTATTGTCAAGTATTACCATTCCATTCTAATACGTTCCTTGGTCTCTTCTTTTTTTACGAATCCTAAATGTTCATATAATAAAATCGCACTTGTATTGTTTTTATAGACCCATAAGGTTATTGTTTTCGGTAAATTTTCGTTCTTCAAATTTTTTATAATCGAAGTTCCTATTTGTCCATGCTGATATTCTTCTTCTATAAATAATTCATCCAAAAGGATTTTGTTATTGTCTATTTCATAATAGCAGGTACTTCCTACTTTTTTTTCACCTACAACAATTAAATAAAAATCAGATAAATGTTGCTTTACTGTATTTTTCGTATATTCATCTATATCACTTTTTTCATTTTCACTGGTATCATTCATAATTAACTTTTTATAGTGATCTATAATTTGTTTGAAATCCTTTTTTTGAGCTTTGACTAATTGATAAGAATAAGCAGGATTTACATGAATGGTTACGTAGGCTATTTTAGAATCAAATTTTCGAAGTCTATTTTCTGCTTCATGAATATACCTGTGTGCTTCCATAATAGATACTTTAGGATTGACACTTACTTCCGCAATTAACTTATAATAAGAACCATATTTTAATACCATTAAATGATCGATATTGCGAATATCATTTTTTTCCAGTATCAGTTCCTTTAAAGAATTTAGGTACTCAATATCTGTTTCTTGCTCTTCTAGTATTGTACTCATATTTTCTTTTAAAATATCAAACCCAATCTTTAAAATAAATAATCCTACTAGTATGGTAGCAATCATGTCTGCATATTTAAAAATGGAAATGATATGTGCTAATTGCATCATTAATACAGAAGCAAATACCACTACAGAACTAATCACATCTGTACTACTTTCATAACCACTGGCAAGCAATATATTGTTTTTATATTCTTTTCCCTTTCGAATCATATATCTAGACAATATTAGCTTTGCTAAAATCGTAATAAAACTAATGATTGCTACTACAATACTTGGTATTACAATTTCTTTTTTGAAAGCTCCATATATAATCGATATTCCAAGGGTCAATATTACAAAACTAATAATAATGCTTGTAATATATTCTATTTTTCCATGTCCATATGGATGTTTTTCATCCGCTGGTTTTTTCGATAGAAAATTACCAATAATGGCTACTAAATCCGTTGAAAGGTCACTAAAAGAATGCATTCCATCGGCAACTAACGCACTACTATTTCCGATTATTCCAGCAATAATTTTTATAATAGAAAGAAAGATATTGGTAATCATACTGATAATCATTACTCTTGTTATTTGATCCATTTTTCTCACTCCTTAGAAAAGATACTATTTGAGATAGTATCTATTAATCACTGTTTTTTTATTTTGCTTCGTACCAATTTTCTCCATATTCGATATCAACTTCAAGTGGAACAGAAAGTGGATAAACTTTATCCATTTTCTCACTTACAATAGAGATTACTTTTTCTTTTTCTTCGATTAAACAATCAAATACGAGTTCATCGTGTACTTGCAAAATCATTTTACTTTTGATATTTTGTTTTTTAAATTCCCTATCAATATCTACCATGGCTTTTTTTATAATATCAGCACTGGTTCCTTGAATTGGCGTATTTAATGCCATCCGCTCCCCACTATTACGTATCATATAATTCGCATTTGATAATTCTGGAAGTAATCTTTTTCTTCCAAGTAATGTTTTTACATAACCATCTTGATATGCTTCTTTTACTACCTTATCCATATAATCTTTGATTCCTGGATAAGTAAGCAAGTAATTATCAATAAAGGCTTTGGCTTCTTTAGGGGGAATGTTTAAATTTTCTGATAACCCAAAACTACTAATTCCATAAATAATTCCAAAGTTAACGGCTTTGGCCATTCTTCTTTGTGTTTTAGTTACTTCTTCGATTGGTATTTGAAAAAGGTCACTAGCTGTTTTGGTATGGATATCAATCTCATCATGGAACGCTTTTTTTAAAGATTCTACACCCGCAATATGGGCAAGAATTCTAAGTTCTATTTGCGAATAATCACTACTTAATATGATTGAATTAGGGCTTGGGACAAAGGCTTTTCTAATAATTTTTCCATATTCATTACGGGCTGGAATGTTTTGAAGATTTGGTTCTAAGGAAGAAAGTCTTCCTGTCCTTGTAGTTGCTTGACTATAAATGGTATGAATTTTAGAATCTTTCATAATGGCATTTTTGAGTCCCTCTATATAGGTGGTATATAGTTTTATTAAAGTTCGATATTCCATAATCAAATCAATAATCGGATGAACTCCTTGTAATTTTTTAAGTACATCAACCGCCGTAGAATATCCCTTTTTTCCTTTTTTTCCATGTGGCAATTGTAATTTTTCAAATAAGATTTCACCTAATTGAGCAGGAGAGGAAATATTAAATTCACAATCTGCATATTTATAAATTTCTGTTTGCAACAATTCAATTTTTGAATCAATTTCTTTTCCCATTTCCTCTAAAGTTTCCCGATTGATATGGACTCCTGTATATTCCATATCGGCTAATACTCTAGAAAGGGGAAGTTCAATATCATAAAATAAAGAATTCATTTCTTCCATTTCTAATTTGGATGCAAATGCTTCTTTGGTTTCATAGATAAATTTTGCTTTCATAACGGCATAATAAGCAATTAATTCTTCATTCGGACAAACCATCTTATTTGGTTTTCCAAAAATAGTTTCATAAAAAGCAATGTCATAATCAAATTGATTAGCTAGATATGCAATGTCATCTTTTACATTATATTCAAGTAGATAAGCTGCTAACATCGTATCGAAAACACAATTTGTAAAATCAATTCCAAGATATTTCATTGCAACAATATTTTTTTTAAGATCATACGTATATTTTGGGTTGTCACTAAAAAATTCTTTGCTCTCCTTTAATACTGATATGGGTACATAAAAGGCTCTATCTTTATGATATACACCAATTCCTAACGGTTCTGCTGTATGATAATTCGTACCAAAGAGTTCTACATAAAAAGCAATATCCCCCTCTAAGTGAATATTTTCTAATGATGATACGATTTCAATATCTATCGCTTTTTTATCAATTTCTTCTTTTTTATTTTTCTTGATAAAAGAGAAAAATTCTAGTTCTTCATAGAGTTTATTTAATCCTATTTGATTTCCACGATAAACGAGCTTCTCTGGAACAAACTCAATTGGAACTTCTTTATAAATCGTAGCCAAATCATAACTCATAAATGCATTTTCTTTATCTTCTCTTAATTTTGCTTCTGTTTTCCCACCGATTTCTTCGATATGCTCATAAATGCCATCTAATGTTTTATATTCTTGTAATAGTTTGAGTGCTGTTTTCTCTCCAATTCCCTTGACTCCTGGGATGTTATCAGAGGCATCTCCCATAAGAGATTTTAAGTCAACCATTTTTTCTGGAGTAATTCCATAGTTATCTTGAAATGTTTCAAAATTATATCTGATATAATCTTTTTGTTTTAAGAGTTTCATATCAACATCATGACTAATAAGTTGTAATAAGTCTCTATCACTACTAATAATTGTACCAATCCATTCTTCCTTTTCATCGCAATAACGGGCGAATGTTCCTATGATGTCATCGGCTTCATAGTTATCAATTTCATAATAAGTGATACCCATTTCTGTTAATAATTGTTTGGCAATTGGAAACTGCATTTTTAACTCATTAGGAGTTTCCATTCTGCCACCTTTATAGTCTTTATATTTTTCATGCCGGAATGTTTTTCCTTTGTCAAATGCTACCATGATATGAGTTGGTTTTTCTTCTGTTATAATTTTGTTTATCATATTGGTAAATCCAAATAAAGCATTGGTTGGAAAGTCCTTACTATTTTTCATGAAATTTCCGTTGTATGCTGTTGCATAATAACTACGAAAAAGTAAATTGTTTCCGTCTACTAATATTATTTTTGCCATGTCCATCACCTAGTTCTCATTATACAGGAAAAAAAAGAAAAAAGATATTAAAATACCTTGATTGCTTATAAATTTTCTATTTCCTTAAATAATTTTTCCAATTGTTCGTATCTCATTTCTAATATTTTTTTATAAAATTGTTTTCTAATATTTAATATACATTCTATATGCTCAATAAATTGTTTTGTCTCATCAATTTGAATTTTTCTAAATACTCTTCTTATTGCCTAGTTACAATCACTATTTTTTCTTTCATTCATATAATTCATGTAATTAATTTTTTTTCCATTTTCTTTTAAGCAAGAATAGGTATTAAATACAATATTTTTTAATTCATTGTCATCAATATTTTCGATTTCTCTATCTTCTAGGATTGGACTCAAACAAGAACCACAATCATAGATAGGAGCTAGTAACGTTTTTTCATTTTCTTTATGAAGTAAAAATCCCCAGTCATCATTACGTCTTTTTGTATTTCCAATCAAATAGTCAATGATAAACATATCCCAGAAATATTTTTTCGTTTCTTCTATATCTATAATATTTTTATTGGTTTCGATTACTTTCATGATATCACTAATTTCTGTGTCTATTTTTTTATCTAGATTTGTAGCCAGAACAAGATTTCCAAATTCATATAAAACATTTCGGGAATCAGTAAAATCTTCACAAGCACAAACAAATTTATTTTTACAATCATAACGATAAATACCTAAAATGGTATTCTGGGCTTGCATTCCACATAGTTTAAAAACATGACTTCCGATATATTCCGAAAAGGCATTATTAATGTATGACATATTCTTATTTTTTTGTCTAATTGGATCTGGAAATTTTACTAAATATTTTTTGTTATTATAAATTAGAGTTTTCTTTTTTTCAGAACCTTTATAAATATTAAATTGTTCTTTGCAGTGTGTAAAATCTATCATAATCAATTACCCTCATTTCTTTTTGAAATGCTTATTTTATAAAGCTTCATTTTTGTGTAATGATATGAAAATATAGTTTTTGAGAGTCAATCATTATATCATTTTTTTAACAAACATATACAGGATAAAATCATGAATATTTTATTAAATGCTGTTTTAGTCTATAGAAAATAA
>CAYYCR010000113.1:0-5909 GCA_964470385.1 uncultured Muribaculaceae bacterium
AGTATCTTGTTTTTTGATATTTTGTTTTTCTAGATTTTTAATTTTTTGTTCTTGCTTTTGAAATTGCAATCTTAATTCATCAACCTCATTTGTATAATTATCAAAATTATGTTCAAAATCTTCCATAAGAGAAGTTAAGTCATCAACATTCTTGATATCGTCAACATTGACATCAACCATTTGAGTAAAATTATAAATAATGTCTTTATCTTCAGCACTTATCACAAAATTATTTTTTGATACTTTAGTAGGTTTTAAATTAGATAAAATTTTTTTCACTTCAATTGATTCTGAAAGTGTAAGTTCTGTTTTTTTATTTACTTGTTCTAATCTTTTCCGACTCTGATCGGTGTGTTCCTTAAAATATGCATATTGTTTATTCATATTTTTTATTGGAATATCTTCATTTCTACCTTCTAATTTTTCCAATAATTCTATATTCGTTTGATAAACTTTATTAAACGATTCTTTGCAATAAACTCTTATAGTATCTTGAATTTCACGTAATGATTCTTTTGTGAATATAGTAGATTTTCCCACTTGCTTTTTCATTCCGTTTTTATTTCCATCTTTAACTGGAACACCAACAATATGTAAATGAGGGCTAGCCTCATCATAATGCACGACTCCATTTGCTACTTTAAAAGAGGGAACAATCTTTTCCAAATCTCTGATTTGTTCTTTAAAAACTTCTGTCATTTTTCTTTTATATGAAGCTTCTTTATCTTTCCAAAATTCCATATTTCCAAGTTCAATAATAATCTCAACTGCTAAATCATTTTTAGCATTATTAGAAATATGTGAAAAATAATCTTCTATTTTTCTGTCATTTCGCTTTTGTTTTTCATTATATTCAATTCTTGCCTCATCAAATTCATCAACATATAATTTTTTCACATCTTCATATAGATTATTTGTTCCATAAATGATTTCAATTAATTCAACCTTATCATCATATTTTCGTAAATTGTGTTTGTTAACTTTTGAAAGTTGTTGTGAATTTTGAATTGCATTATTGTTAAAAACTTTGTCTGTAACAACTCCATTTTTTATATTTCTTCTTGACCTTTTGCTTTTATTTTTATCATTTCCAATATGGAATGAATAGGCTAATTTTTGTATAAATATCACTTCCTTCCTAATATCATTTTGAGGTTTCATAAACACTCTAAGAGTGAGGAGGAAACCAAGACAAAATTTCTAACTCCCTATATGTTTTGACACAAGCATCAAAACATGGGAGCTAAGGTTTACCACCTTAGAAACCGTTTGTCTTATTTCGTAATATTTCAAAACTCACGTAATGAAATAAAACTACATAAGACTTGGATAAAATAGAAAGTACAACTTTCAATTTTATCTATAAAAATTATTCGTGATTCCACAAACTTCGTAAGTAAAATCTCTCACAATTTTTTTTACAAACTATCGCCACTTTCATTTGCAAAAGCAAACGGAAACGTGCCACGTTTGTTATTACTTTTTTAGAAAAAAGTAAACAAAAAACTATGATTAACACATTTCATAATCATAGTTTTCTTCTAATTCTTCCTCTAAAAATAATACTTCTTTTTTATCGGAATCATATCTAAAATATGCTTGATTATTATCACAATCAATTACTTTTATTGTATCTTTATCATATAAAAATATTTCAAATGAAAATACATTAAGATTCTTTTTTAAATAATCTAATACTTTATATTGGTTAATTGTTTCTACACGATTTTTAGTTATTTCTTCATTCGTTAGTTGTTTCATTTTTCACTTCCTTATTAAAAACATATTCATTACAGGTAATATCATCTGGTGGTATTGTAGAAAATAAATCTTCTTCATTTTCTACACGAGTTTCATTATCTTTTGATACACCAATCATTCCCATATTGATTTTTGTTTTTGTTTCATCAAATTTTTCTAATGGGAATATTCTAACAACTTCGTCATCATCACGTTTTTGTGTATCAAATCTTTGAGTTTCAAAATCTAATACTCCCTCATAATAATGAACATCATAAAATTCTCTCAATCTCATAACATGCTGTTCAACTTTATCTTGTGGAAGATAATTAGAAAATCTTACATAACCAATACCAGAGTCATCAAGTTTAATAAATTTCCAATCAATATAACCCTCATCATATAGACTTTTAAAGTCTTTAAAAAAAGTACTTCTAAAATTTACAGTATCAACAATATAATCTCCTTCTGTATCTAACTTTAAGCTAATATCTTCTACATAATTCATAATAATATTTGCTTTTTCTTCTCTTGTTAAATCTTTCCATGTAATAACAATTTGATTATATAGGTTAGGGAGTTTTATTTTATTGATAAAATCAATATCACGTTTTATTAAAATATCTTCTTTTGTAAATTTTAAATCTTCTACTTGTTCATTTTCTAAAATCTTTCTTTCTAATTCTTTGATATTATTGTCTAGTATTTCAGTTTCTTTTTTATATTCATCTAACGTAAAAGCCTCATTGATATATGCTTTTCTGACACGTTCTTTCTTCATTTCTTGGGCTTTTAATTCTTTTGATAGTTCCTCTTTAGGATTTGTTAATTTGCTTTTTAGCATAGGTAAAAAGAAGTTATTCACTACTGAATCATATTCTAAAATATCACTTAATAGGTGAAGAATTGACTCTTCAATTTTAGGTTCTTTGATATTATTTTTACACTTATCACAACCATAATAGTGATACCATTTATCTGCTTTCTTTTTATAAGAGGCACGACCACCTAAAATTCTTCCACATTTAGGACATTTTAATTTTTGTAAAAATAAATAAGTTTGATTTCTCATATAATGCCTTGAATTTTTCTTTTTTTGTACTTGGCAACTTTCCCACATTTCTTTACTAACAATCGGTTCAACTACATTCTCATAATAAGTAGGGTGATTCGTTCTTTTGCCATGAATAAAATCTCCTTTATAAATAGGGTTTTCAATCATTTCTAATATAGTGTTATCTCTCCATTTTTTATTAGCAACATTTTCTTTATTAAAGATATTGGCAATAGTTTGATAACTGTTTCCCTCAAAATATAGTTGATACATTCTAACAATAATATCCTTTGTAAGTGGATCGGGTACCAACTTTTTATTATCTCGTTTATAACCTAAAGGTGTTTGGCTAGGAATATTTCCATTTTTGATTGCTCCTGCAAGTCCAATTTTTGTTCTTTCAGAAGTTCTTTCAATTTCATTTTGGCTAACACTCATTAACAGTCTTGATACCAATTTTCCATTCGCATTTGTTGTATTGATTTCATCATTGGCACAATCTAGGTAAGCCTCATTTTCTTCAAGAAATGTAATAATAGATTCCCAATCACGTACTGAACGAGTTAATCTATCTAGTTTTAAAGTAACAATTGTATTTATCTTTTTATTTCTAATATCATCTAACATTCTTTCAAATTCTGGTCGTTTATTTCCAGTTTTAGCACTTATTCCAGCATCTTCATAATAATCATATATTTCATATCCTTTGAATTTACACATAGCCTCTAATCTTTCTCTTTGCTCTGGTAAACTAAAACCTTCTCTGGCTTGATCCTCTGTACTTACACGTGTGTAAATACCACAAATCTTTTTATCATTCATAAAATCACTTTCCTTTCTTATTTTTGAATACGAAAAAACACAAGAGTTTTTCCCTTGTGTTTCTAGAGTTTTATATAAAGATAAATTTTCTTCGCTACTTATTCCTAGCATATACTATTTTATCAGTACTATTGATATAGTCAATACCCAAAAGTATGTAGTTTTATTGGTAAAATAATTGGTAATATTATGGTAGTTTTTCTTCCTATATCCACCACTACGATACCATATTATCATTTTAAGTATGCAATGTCTAGTACATGAACTCTGCAAAATTTGTGCAAAAAAAGTGCAAAAATAATGCAATTTCTTTCATCAGTTGTTAGATATAATACCATATTATATTTATTCCAATATAAAGTCTATACTATTTTTAGTACAAATTTCGTATAAAATTAGTCTACATTCAGTACAAAATTTATCTCCTAATCATTAAAAACATTAGGGAAAAATAATAAATTGTAAGAATGGAATGATTTTTAAAGATTGTCATTTTTTATTTTAACGATTTGATATATTCTTCTAAATTACCAAGTAGAATAGGTTTACTCAAATTTTCAACATAAACATTTGGTTCATAATTAAACGCAAGATAAGTAATACCATTTATAACAATTCTATGAGGTTCTACATAAGTAAGATTTGTATGTTCTATTGTTCTGATACTTCCATTGTGAATAGTAGGTGTAGTATTACAAAAACTACATATAAACTCTATTTTATGCTTTAATGCACTATCAATTTCAATTTCTTGTTTAATAATATTAACCATTAAAGAATCTCCTCACTTTCTTTTACACAACAAAAAATCAATTCCATTTCTAGAATTGATATCTATCTTCATGCTCTAAACTTATAAAAGTTCGAGCAGATTCTTCTCTGGAGCGAGTGGTTAAGTTATTTCAAACTTTTTCTCACTAATGAGAAATTAATAATTCAATATCAATTTCTAATAATATTTTAACACGTATTTGAGTATTTGCAATAAAATAATTTAAAAAAAAACGATTTTATGGTAAAATTATATAGAAAGTATGGGTGATTAAATATGAATATTGAACAAGCAGTTCAATTATTAAATATAATTAAATCATATCAAGGTCAAAAAATAAAAATAACATATTATAAAAAAAATTATGATTATAAGTTAGTAAATAATGATTGGAAAATAGGTTTTGGTGGATATGAAAAAGTATCTGAAAATGTAAAACTTTGCGAGGTTAATAACTTTATGAGTGTATTAGTAGAAGATAGTGATACAAAAAGGAATTTTCCTTTTTTCGGAATGGATTGTATTATTGAATCTCTTGGTGCAATCAATGAAGATAATTCAATTTCATTAATTTACGAAAATCAATTTCTACAAAACCATAATTTAAACATAGAAAATAATCAATTGGGTCAACAAACGAAAAAAGAAATGTTTCAATGTGAAGATATTGATGAACAAATAAAAGAATATATAGAAAAAGAAAAATTAAGTAAGAGTGCTAATAATCCAATATTGAATGATTTATTTGATAAACCATCTATTTTTGATTATGGCGCACGAGATAGAGTTTTCCCTTTTACAAATGAAATGCTAAATCTATATATGCCAGCTTATTCTTTTGATGGTAAAAAGGTTTTAGCAAATTTAGGTGGTGGCGATTTTGCATTAAATGCATATTTATTAGGAGCAAGTTTGGTAGATACTTTTGATATTAATGAATATTCTTATTATTACTATGAATTGAAAAAGGCACTGATAAAATACTATAGTTATGATGAATTTTTGAATATCATAGAGAACCCAAAAAAAGTGTATGATGATTTTAATAACTATAAACATTTTCTAAATACTGATGTTTCAGATGTTATTGCTAGAATGTTTGAAAAATACAGTAGTTGTTTGATTGGATTCGCAAAGAAATTATTTTTACCTTCATCATTTAATGCCGAAGAAAGAGAGTTTTCTAGCAAGGATTTAAAAAATTTAAGGATGACTGCTCAATTTAGAAATTTTTATTTAAGTAATGAACAAAATTATAACTTAGTACGTAGCCAATTATTAAATGGCATAGATTATCAAAGTCAGTTTTTATTAGGAGATGTTACAAAATTACAATTTAGCACTAAATATGATATAGTTTATTTAAGTAATATAGGTGATGTTTTTGATGCTCAACAATATTATGCTTTTATTCGGTTTTTACAAGATAATATCTTAACAGATAATGGACAAATAATTATTGTAGATAAGGCTAAAAAATTTGATTTTCTTTTAAATGATGAAAGCGTTTCAAAAGTTGAA
>CAYYCR010000114.1:0-5857 GCA_964470385.1 uncultured Muribaculaceae bacterium
AAACAAAACAAAAAAAAGAGTAAACTCTTTTTCGTGAATATCTGCGAATATTCTATTTTTATTATGATAAATTATAAAAAAATTATACATGAAGTTTTACTTATGAAACAATAAATGATAAAATAAAGTAGTAGGTGATAAAATGCATACATTAAAAATAGAACATTTAACAGTAGAAGTAGAAAACAAAACAATATTAAAAGATTTTAATCTAGAAATAAAAAGTGGAGAAATCCACGCCATCATGGGACCAAATGGAACCGGCAAATCAACATTATCTAAAGTAATTATGGGATCCGATGAATATCATATTATAGAGGGAACCATTACATATGATGATACCATAATCAATGACCTATCCACAGATAAAAGAGCCAAATTAGGAATCTTCTTAGGAATGCAAATGCCCCTTGAAATAGAAGGAGTTACCAATGCCGATATGCTTAGAAGTGCATTAAATGAAAAAGAAAAAGAGAACTTTCATTTAATGAAATTTATAAAAAAACTAAACGCAACAGTAGAAAATTTGGAAATGTCAAAAGATATGATTCATAGGGGATTAAATGTTGGCTTTTCAGGAGGAGAAAGAAAAAAGAACGAAATCTTACAAATGTATATGTTAGAACCCACTTGTGTTATTTTAGATGAAATTGACTCTGGACTAGATGTTGATAGCTTAAGAGTCGTAGGAACAAATGCAATGAAATACTTTACAGAATACAAACCAGCAGTATTACTAATCACGCACTATCAACGACTATTAGAACATATAAAACCAACCCATGTTCATATTATGATTAATGGAACAATTGTAAAAAGTGGCGATGTCTCACTAGTAAAAGAAATAGAAGATTCAGGATATGACAAATTTAAGAAAAGTAGTACACTTATTATAGAGGAATTAAAGAAACATGAATAAAATAACAGTAGAAAATGATATTGTCGTATCAACAAAACTTAGTTCTAAAATTCGTGCCTCTTTTTTAGAAAAAAGTGAAGAATTTTTGGTAAACAAATTAGTCATTGATATTTTAGCCGATAGTAAATTAGAAATTACTTATCACAATAACACTGCGAATAAACTAGACATCCTAATTCGTGTTAGAGAAGGAGTAAACGCTAAAATATTGGAAATCAGAACAGGCAATTTAATGAAAATTCAATATCGCTATGAATTAGACAATGAAAGCACTTTAATGATTCAAAAATTTCATGATATAAAAGGAATCAAAGAATTAGATACCATTTACCTAAACGGAGAAAACGCCAAAATAGACTACACAATTAAGACTATTTCCAAAGCGAGAGAAAAATATGACATTACAGTATATCATCAAGGAAAAAAAACAGAAAGCAAAATCAAAACAAACGGAGTGACAATAGAAGAAGGAACCTTAGATTTCCATGTTTCTAGTATTGTTAAATCCGGAAAAATAGGCTGTATTGTCGACCAAAAAAATAGAATTATTAATTTAAATGACCAAAAATCTAGCATTCATCCTAATCTATTCATTGATGAATATGATGTAACAGCAAACCACTCGGCCTATATAGGAACATTCAGAAAAGAAGAACTATTTTATCTAGAAAGTAGGGGGATTAGTAGAAATTTAGCTACTAATTTATTAGTAAAAGGATTTTTGCTTGCGAATCTAGAACTCTCTTTCAAAAACAAAGAAAAAATCGAGGATATCATAAACCAGTATTGGAGGTGAAATATGAATCGTGAAGATTTTAATATGCTAGACCAAGGAATTATTTATTTTGATAATGGGGCAACCACATTAAAACCAAAACTACTAGGAGAAAACACGATCAAATACTATAACGAATATAGTGCGAATGCCCATAGAGGAGACTATGATATCAGTTTAAAAGTAGATGCTATGTATGAACACACAAGAGATATCGTAGCCGAATTTCTAAATGCCCCAAAAAGCAAACAGATTGTTTTTACAAGTGGTTCGACAGATTCCTTAAACAAAATAATTTTTGGTTACTTTAAACACTATTTAAAAGCTGGAGATGAAGTACTAATAACCAAAAGTGAACATGCCTCAAATGTTTTACCATGGTTTGAGTTACAAGACCAAATAGGAATTAAGATAAACTATATTCCACTAAATGAACATTTAGAAGTTACACTAGATAATGTCAAAAAAAGTATTACAAAAAATACCAAAGTGATTAGTATCGCACATATCACGAATGTCGTAGGAGATGTAAGACCACTAAAAGAAATTATCATATATGCTCATCAATTTGGAATTTTAGTCAATGTCGATGGAGCTCAAAGCGTCCCACATATGAAAACCGATGTTCAAGAACTCGATATCGACTTTCTTTCCTTTTCAGCCCATAAAATGTGTGGACCAACTGGAGTAGGTGTCATTTATGGAAAAGAAGAACTACTTGCGAAAACGAAACCGATTATTTTTGGTGGAGGTATGAATGCGAGCTATCTTCCAGATGGAACAAGAGTTTATGATGAAATACCTACTTTATTAGAAGCGGGAACACCTAATATTGCAGGTGTGATAGGATTTGGTTCTGTGTTAGAATATTTACAAACAATTGGAATGGATACGATTGAAAAAAAAGAACAAGAATTAAAAGCTTACGCATTAGAGAAATTAGCGACCGTTCCAGGTATTATTGTTTATAATGATCACACCAAAAGTGGCATTATTGCTTTTAATATGAAAGATATCTTTGCCCAGGATTTGGCTATCTATTTAAATAATTATGGAATTTGTGTGCGAGCTGGAAATCACTGTTCTAAAATATTAAAAGATGAAATTGGAATCAAGAATACTTGTCGAGCTAGCTTTTATTTCTATAATACCAAAGAAGAAATCGACCAATTTGTAGAGGCACTTAAAAATCCGAATATGAAAGAAGAAATTATATAGAAGAATGTCACAGATCGCATATTTTGTGACTTTCTTTTTTTGGTAATTTCTATTTATTGACCTAACTCTTTCAATCTGTTATGATAGTATCAAGAATGTAGGTGAGAAGTTTGGAATTTTGTAGTATTTTATTTCTTTGCTTCTTTTTTCCGTTTTTCTATTGCATTTATTATCTAATACCAAAGCAGTGGAAAAATAGTTGGTTGTTGATTGGAAGTTTGTTTTTTTTAATTTGTGGAAGAGGTTCTTTTTTCTGGTATTCGCTCATGATTACAGGAATCACTTATTTTGCCATGTTTCAATTTAGAAAACTTCCAAGAAATATTTCTCGGAAAAAAGTAATGATTTGGTTGATTGGAATAGAAATGATAATCTGGTATTTATTTATCAAAGACTTTGAAAATAAAATATATCCCATTTGTTATACCATGATGTTACTTCAAAATATTGTTTCTCTTTTTACTTTTCAGAAAGAAAAAAGACGATTACCGAAGTTATTTGATTATCTATTATATGTAACTTGTTTTCCAAAATTATTATTTGGACCCCTTATTTCCTATTTTGATATGGAGCAAGAACTAAAAAATAGAAAATGTTCGAAAGCGTTATTTACACAAGGTTGTTTTTTATTTTTAAAAGGCGTATTTATTGAAGTCTTACTGGTAAACTCACTATTGATATTAAAAGAAGAGTTGGTGCTATTAAAGTATTCGGTACTCTGTGCTTGGCTTTTGTTATTAATTACGATGTTATCAGTTGTTCTTTTTATGATTGGTTATTCTCATATATCGGTAGGACTTGCAAATATGTTAGGTTTTACTTGGAAGTTACAAATGCCAATGAACTTTTCTAATGTATCAGAGTTTTTCCGCTCTTGGCACTCGAGTCTTACAACTTTTTGGACGACCAAAATAAAAAGTACCATATTGTGTGTGATATTACTTTCTTTTTTCTATGGCATCAATATCAATCTTTTCTGTTGGTTTTTATGGATTGGGCTTGGAATGAAACTTGAAAAATTAGTAGGAGAGAAACATTGTCATAAAGTTGTATCTTTTTTGTGGTTATTTCTATCTTTTGTCTTTTTCATAAGACCTAATGTAGACGGAATCAAAGTAAGTTTTCAAGGTTTATGGATGTTTCCTTTTATGGAAGCAGAAGTTTTCTATTACTTAAAATCTTATTTTATTCTTTTGTTTTTTTCTGTTATTGTTTGTTTTGGTGTTGGAAGTAAAATAGTTGCTAAGTTGAAAAATAAATTCTGGTTTCATTTTGGCTATGGAATGGTATCAATACTATTATTGATCATAACGATGATTTTTCTAATATCAGAAACGAGAACTTCTATTTGGATGTTTCGGATTTGAGGTGAAATATGAAAAAGTTAGACTTTATATTTGGAATTTTACTTGTTAGTATATTAGGAATTTTTGGATTTTTGTTTTTGACTTCTCCTTATAAACCATATTCCCTGTTAGAAAATCGATTTTTAGAAAGGAAACCAAGAATAAATTTTTTTTCCAAAAATAGTATTCAACTGTTAGAGACTTTTTACCAAGATCAGTTTTTATATCGTTCTTCTTTTTTGGAACTCGGAGTCTCCTTAAAGAAAAAACTTGGAATTATGGAAATTAGTGGTATTTATTTAGGAAAAGATGAGTATTTATTAGAAAAAACAGAGCCACTGAAACAAAGAGAAAAATTGATTTCTATCTTTAATGATTTTCATAAAACACATAATGATTTGAACATGGCTTTATTGTTACTTCCAAGTCATATTACAATCCGTCCAGAACTAGTAAATTCAAAAGCACCTATTTTTGATGAATATGAACAAATAAAAGCCATTTATCATAACATTACTTTTAATACCATTGATGTTGTTCCAACCTTAAAAGAGGGAAGTAAGGAATACGAAATGTACTATCATTTAGATTCTCATTTGACCAGTTATGGAGCTTATTATGTATATCAAAAATTTGCTCAATTAAGTGATTTTAATTCACTTGGTTTAGAACATTTTGATATAGAAGAAGTCACCAATCAATTTTCGGGAAATTTAGTTAAAGTTGCTCATACATTTTCGTGGAAAAAAGATCGTATTGTAAAATTTGTACCTAAAAAGGAACTTCCTTTAGAAGTTCAATATCGTAAGAAAAAAACAAATACCTTATATGATGATGAAGCATTAACCACAAATTACCCATATGATTATTTTTTAGGAAAGACTGAGCCAGTGGTAGTAATTACAAATAAGCAGGCAGAACCAAAAGAATTATTAGTCGTAAAAGACGATAGTGCGAATGCTATGATTCCTTTTTTGGTAACTCATTATTCTAAAATTCATGTTATTGATACTAATTTTTATCATCAATCAATTGAAGAATATTTAAAAAATCAACCTGAAATTAAAGATGTTATTTTTATATATGGATTTCATAATTTACATAAAGAAATTGGGAATTTTTCACTAAAGTAACTATGTATCACTATTGTTTTTGTTTTTGATAAATTCTCTGAGCATTTTGGTAAGTGCTCTTTTTTCAATTCTAGAAACATAACTTCTAGAAATACCTAGTTGTTTGGCAATTTCCTTTTGTGTAATTGCATCTTGATTGTTTAATCCATATCGTTTGATGATGATTTCTTGTTCTCTTGGCGTTAATATCGCAAAGTATTGTTTTAATAATTGAATATTGTTTTTAAGATGTAAATCAAGTGCGAAGTCAGGCCTTGGTGTTTTTAAAATATCTAAAAATGTAATTTCATTTCCGTCTTTGTCAAAACCAATAGAATCATCAATACTGATATTTTTGGTATTTTTTTTATCACTTCTAAAATGCATTAGGATTTCGTTTTCAATACATCTTGCACAATATGTTGTAATACGTGTTCCATGTTTGTAAGAATAACTGTCAACCCCTTTGATTAAGCCAATGGTTCCA
>CAYYCR010000115.1:0-5782 GCA_964470385.1 uncultured Muribaculaceae bacterium
TCACTAATATTATTCGACAAAAGTAGCCTGATGACCTTACTTTTTGTTTAAAAAAATGAAAAAACTTAGCGATAAACTAAGTTTTTCTATCTTCTTGGAGGCATATCCATTTTACCACCACCACCAAACATTCCAGAATTTCCAAATGTTGTAACACTATTTGTTAATGTTATAGTAGTTAATATTTCACCATTTTTATAATCAGCATTTTCCATTACACCATCCTT
This sequence comes from uncultured Muribaculaceae bacterium, assembly GCA_964470385.1. Lineage (GTDB taxonomy): Bacteria > Bacillota_I > Bacilli_A > RF39 > UBA660 > MGBC102946. The sequence goes on from CAYYCR010000115.1 coordinate 228, forward strand.
ATTTTCTCCACTTGCTACACCACCTAACCAAATCGTATATTTTTCATTTTGTTTTAATTCTGGAGAAGAGTAGACTAGGGAACTATAATTTTTAGTAGGAGAAAATGTTAAGACTATTTTTTCATTAGAATCTTTAATTTGAATCGCAGAATTTGCGTTTAGTCTAGTAAAAGATACTTTCATTGTATTTTGAGTAGAACTTGTACTAGGTGCTTCTGCCATACCAGAACTTCCAGTAGCAATTAAAGTTCCACCTTTCATATTGTAAGTTCCATTATAATCAATTGCCCCATTTCCATCATCAGTAGGTCCCTCAATAATCATGATTCCATCCGTCATTTCAATATCGCCATTGGAATCTAACCCATCGCCATTCGAATGAATCACGTAGTATCCACCAGATATCATTACCTTAGAACCGTCACTGGCAAACATATTAGCCCCTTTTCTATTTAAAGAAGAACCGTCAGCTCCGCCAGAAGCATTAATACCATCGTCAGTAGAATGAGTATGAACATTTCCACCTTTTAAATAAAGGTTAGTTGCTTCTAATCCCTCATAGCTTTCCTTTATATCGATTGTGCCGTCTTCAATTGTAAGTGTATTATCTGCATGAATTCCATCATCTCCAGAATCAATTTCTAAATTTCCGTTAAAAATGGTAATAGAATCATTACTATGAATGGCATCATCAGAAGAATTAATGGTTATGGTTCCATTTTTAATTGTAATTGTACCATCTGCTTTTAGTCCTTTGGCACTGGCCACTTCTAAAGTATCTTGGGTAGAGGGATTTCTTCCCCAAAATCCCCAATCATTTTTAGTACTGGCGTTACTAGAGCCACCTCCAGATGTAATTTGATATGTTCCACCATCAATGACAAGAGAAGTAATTGCTTCTATTCCGTCTTGACTAGCATTTACGGTAATATTACTACCTAAAAGTTCCATCGTTCCTGAATTACTATCCGTTTCATTATAGGATTTGACTCCATTTCCTTTTGCTTCAATTTGAATCGTGGCACTCTCTATTTTTAAATTGTCTTTGGCTCTAATGCCATCATTAGTACTATTAATGTTAAGGGTACTATCTTGAATGGTAACGGTATCCTTGCCAGTAATTCCATTATTGTAATTCGCTCCAATCGTAAGAGTACCACTGCCATTTATAATAAGATCAGCCTTACTATGTATAACAGCTTTGATTTCCTCTTTATCGGTATCTTGGTAAGTACTATTATCCGTAAGATAATTTTCTGTATCTTCTTTTATTGTTATTGTAACCAAATTTGCTTTTTTGATATAAATAGGAGCAGTACTTTTAGAAGATAAAGTAAGGAAACTTAAAATCAAAACCACATTACCTTTATCAGCATTGATTATAATATTAGAATCTTTAGAAGTTCCAGTTAAAGTATAAGTTCCACCACTTGAAATGGTAACAGTATTATTTTTTTTACTAGCTCCATTCCCATTAATCGAAATTGAATCATTATCCCAAATAATAAGTGTATTATTTGGACTCGCATTTTGATTTATCGGTTTTGGTTTTTTATAAAAATAAAGTAGGGTACAGCAAACGATTAAAACAAAAATGAATGTTATTCCAATATATTTCTTTTTCATAACTCATTTATTCCCATTTCTTCTCTATGGATTAAAATTGGTAAATTTCCGTTACGACATCTTAATTCATCGATAAATTTTTTTTCATTTATATCTGATTTTAGTGTGATTTGATAAGTAAGTTCAAAAAGACTGCCCATATTTGTTGTTTTAACTCTTACTAATTCATATTCCTTTACATAATTAGAAAACAAGTCATCAAAAACATCTGTATAATCTAAAGACTCAGGAATAGTGATTCTAAGAATTTTTTGAAATTCCTTTGGTTTTCCAAACTGTAGCGTTTCTAAGAAAAACAATATCATACAAGTAAGGAAAGTAAAAGAAAGGGCGAATGTTAAATATCCCATTCCGACCGAAAGACCAATTGCCATAGATAAAAAGACATACATAATTTCTTTGGCACTAGCAGGCATACTCCGAAAACGGATAAGTGCAAAAGCTCCCATAATCGCAACTGAAGTACCAAGATTTCCGTTAACCATCATGATAACAATTTCTACAAGTAGGGGAAGTAAAGAGAGAGTAATCATAAAATTTTGTGTATAGTGTCGATTTGTTTTCATATAAGTAAAGGCGATAAAAATACCCAATAGTAACGATACGATAGTACAAAGTAGAGCATTTGAAATAGATAATGTCCCAGCACTATCAATTAAAATACTTTTAAACATAAATTTCCTCCTTTTTCATTTTCTGATAAGCAGAACCATATTTTGAAAAAGAAATGGGATACAGTCTTAACGTTGATAATATTTCTGTAAACCATAATGGATAGCTAAAATTCGCTTTTACTTCCATAATATAAGTAGACTCAGGTAAAATTAAACTTCCACTATTTCCTAATTCTAATCTTAAATCCGTCAGACGAAAACGAATATTAGAATCAAAGGTGATACGAAAATCACAGTCTTCTATTCCCGTAAAAGCCAAACGTTCATAGGCGATAAACATTTTTGGTAACAGTTGATATAAATGAAATGTATAAGCAATCTCTTTTTCAATTTGTGATTCTAATTTTTCTTTTTGCATATAGTCATAAGCGTCTTGCAAAGGAATTTCAATTCTTCTTTTATTGACCACTTTTTTATATTTCTTTTTCATTTCTAAAAAAACGTTAGTATCTAATGAGGGAATTTCATAACTACGTAATCTTACTTTTTCTTTATAAATAGGTTTTTCAATACTTCGTTTGATTAAATCAAAATCCTTTGTATCAAAATAGATATTACTAATAGAAGAACTTCCATGTTCATCAGGTACCATATAATTTTTTAATTTCTTTAATAAAGTATCATATTGTTTTTGGTTCAACATATATTTTTTTTCTATTCGGTTGAATACTGCTTGCATAAAAATCACCACCCAATTTAAGTATAGAAATTTTATTTGTATTATTGGTGAAAAGAAATAGAAAATTTTGTGATAGCAATTTTTTTTATGTTGTCATAAAAACCGATTCGTGAATATTATTTTTGGTATTTTTTTTTAAGAAATTTTAAAGCGAAATAGATAGACATTTATATATATTTGTATTATAATAAAAACCACTTTGAAAGAGGAGGTGTTCTAACTTGGTGAAAACAGATTTACCAGTTATTTTATTAAAAGGAATTGTGTTACTTCCAAATAATGAATTACGCTTAGAATTTGATAATGATGAATCTAAAAACATTGTAGATTTATCCGAACTCTTTCATGAAAATTATATTTTAGTTGTAAGCAGTAATGATCCTTTAGAAGAAACACCAGATAAAAAAGAACTTCCTAAAAAAGGAGTTATTTCTCATATTGTTCGAAAAATAGAACTTCCAAATGGAAATGTTCGAGTTGTAATAAAAGGAATAGAACGAGCAGAAGTTCTCGAGTATTTAAACTTAAATAAAAGTACTGAGGTATTAGAAGCGATTGTTTCTAGTATCAAAATAGAAGAATTAGACGAAAAAATAGAAACAACGATGGTCAGAAAAATTTATCGTGAATTAGAACTCTATATGAAACGTGTTCCTTATATAAGCAATAGTATTTTATCATCCATTCAAGGAGTAAAAGAACTATCCATCATGACCGATTTAGTTGCTCCCCATTTACCAGTTGGTTTAGCACGATTACTCGAGTATTTAAATGAAGAAAAAGTAATGAAACGTTCAGAAATGATTTTAGAAGATATTTATAGGGAGCAGGAATTGTTTGATATAGAAAGGGAAATTGATCAAAAGGTTAAAAAAAGAATTGATAATAATCAAAAAGATTATTTATTGCATGAAAAAATAAATGCGATTAAAGAGGAATTAGGAGAACATTCCCTAAAAGAAGATGAGGTATCTAAATTAAGAGAACAAGCTTCAAAATTAGAAGCTCCTAAAAAAATAAAGGAACGGTTAGAAAAAGAAATCCGTTATTATGATAGTGTGCCAGCAATGTCTCCTGAGGTAACCATGATAAGAACATATATTGATTGGTTATTAGAACTTCCTTGGAATAAGGAAACAGAGGATAATCATAATTTAAAAGAAGTAAAAGATAAACTCAATGCAACGCACTATGGACTTGAAAAAGTAAAGACAAGAATTATTGAATATTTAGCAGTTAAAGAAAGAACCAACCAGTTAAAAAGTCCAATTCTTTGTCTTGTTGGTCCTCCAGGTGTTGGAAAAACTTCTCTAGCACTTAGTATTGCACGTGCCATTCATCGTAATTTTGTAAAAATCTCTGTTGGTGGGGTGAGTGATGAAGCAGATATTTTTGGACATCGTAGAACGTATGTAGGTGCGAATCCAGGAAGAATTATCAGTTCTCTTAAGAAAGCAAAAAGTAATAATCCTGTTTTTTTAATTGATGAAATTGATAAAATGCGAAAAGACATAAAAGGAGATCCTAGTAGTGCTTTATTAGAAGTCCTAGACCCAGAGCAAAATGCGTTTTTTATAGATCATTATATTGAAGAAGAATTTGATTTATCAAAAGTCATGTTTATCGCAACAGCCAATTATATTGAAAATATTCCAGAAGCTTTATTAGATCGTTTAGAAATTATTGAGTTAACGAGTTATACAGAATATGAAAAAATTGATATTGCGAAAAAACATTTACTTCCTAAAATATGTAACTCTCATGGGATAGAAGCGAATGTTGTTCATTTTTCAGAAGAGGGACTTTTATCTATCATTCGTTATTATACAAAAGAAGCAGGAGTAAGGGAATTAGAGCGACAACTTTCTAATATTATTCGTAAAATTGTGACTTCTTTGGTACTCAATAATATCAAATTGAGGACTTTAAACATCACTGAAAAAAATGTTTATAAGTATTTAGGAAAGAAGAAATATTCCTATATATCAATGGAAAATAATTACCAGGTAGGAGTTGTAACAGGACTTGCTTATACAGCGTTTGGTGGTGATACTCTTTCGATTGAGGTAAATCATTATGATGGAAATGGCAGTTTAGAATTAACGGGTTCTTTAGGTGACGTTATGAAAGAAAGTGCGAAAATTGCTCTTTCCTATATCAAAGCCAATCATCGATATTTTAAAATTGGTTATAGTCTACTAAATACTAGGGATATTCACATTCATGTTCCAGAAGGGGCGATTCCAAAAGATGGACCATCCGCTGGTATTACATTAACGACGGCTTTGATTAGTGCTTTAACGGAAAGACAGGTAGATAAAAGTATCGCTATGACGGGTGAAATTACGTTACGTGGAAGTGTGCTACCAATTGGAGGACTCAAAGAAAAAAGTATTGGAGCTCATCGGAATGGAATCAAAAAAATCATCATCCCTTATGATAATTTAAAAGATTTGGAAGAAATTCCAGAAGAGGTTAAACAAGATATTACCTTTATTCCTGTTAAAAATTATAAAGAAGTATGGAATATTATATTTAAAGAGAAAGTAAAAAGTGGTAGTCATGAGCAAGAGCAG
>CAYYCR010000116.1:0-5763 GCA_964470385.1 uncultured Muribaculaceae bacterium
AGGACAGTACTTAATTCATCACTAAGTATTTCCATTTTTATTTTATCAAAAAAAAGAAAAAGAAGCAATGAAAAATACTAAGTAAAATAAGATATTTTGACGAAATTTAAAATAACTTTCTTCTTTTTATAGAAATAAGATAGCTATCATTTGCTATTTATGATAAAATATGTATAATGAACGTAATTAGAAAATGGTGATGTAAATGGGAAAAATAATAGCCTTAGTAAATCAAAAGGGGGGAGTTGGAAAGACAACTTCTAGCATTAATCTGGCAGCTTCATTAGGAGCATTAAGAGAAAAGGTATTATTGGTAGATTTAGATCCGCAAGGAAATGCAACAACAGGTGTCGGAATTGATAAAGGTGAAGTAAAGAAAAATGTATATGATTTAATGATTGATAATGGAGAAATCAATGAAGTAATCATTAAAACAAAATTCAAAAATCTTTATATAATCCCGTCTAATATCGTTCTGGCAGGAGCAGATTTTGAATTATTAGAAAGAAGTAGATTAAATCCTGGATTTCAAAAAGGTGGACAATTAAAAAAACATTTAGATCAGGCAAAGGTGATGTTTGATTATATTATTATTGATTGTCCTCCATCATTAGGAATTTTAACAACAAACGCTTTAACAGCAGCTGATTCAGTCATTATACCAGTGCAATGTGAATTTTTTGCCTTAGAGGGAATTATGCAATTGTTGAATACTATTATGTTAGCTCAAAAAAACTTGAATCCAACGTTAGATATTGAGGGTGTATTACTTACAATGCTTGACAATAGAACAAATTTAGGATTAGAAGTGGTTGAGGATATTAAAAGTTATTTCAAAGAACGAGTATATGATACAATTATTCCAAGATTAGTGCGACTATCGGAAGCACCAAGTCATGGAAAACCAATTATTGCTTACGATCCAAATAGTAGAGGGACAGAAGCGTATTTGAATTTAGCAAAGGAGGTACTTGAAAGAAATGGAAAGTAGAAGAGCATTAGGAAGAGGATTAGAACAACTTTTTAATAACGATAATTTAGATATTGAAAGTATGGAACGACGAATATATGAAACAACACCAAATGAAGAAATTATGGAACTAAATATATCAGAACTACGTCCAAATCCATATCAACCTCGTAAAGTTTTTAAAGATGAAAGTTTAGCAGAATTAGCAAGTTCCATTAAAGAACATGGGGTATTTCAACCAATTATTGTAAAAAAGAGTATCAAAGGATATGAAATTGTAGCAGGAGAAAGAAGATACCGTGCTAGTAAAATGGCAGGATTAGAAAAAATTCCGGCAATAATTAGAGATTTTACCGATGAACAAATGATGGAAATAGCACTATTAGAAAATTTGCAAAGAGAAAATCTAAGTGCTATCGAAGAAGCAGAAGCTTATAAAACGATGATTGATGAACTAGGAATTACACAAGAACAATTATCTAAAAGAGTTGGAAAAAGTAGAAGTCATATCACTAATATATTAGGTTTATTAAGACTTCCAAAGGAAGTTCAAAACGAAGTTGCAAGTGGAAATATCAGTATGGGACATGCAAGAGTGTTAAGCAAATTAGAATCAGAAGATAAAATTATGGAATTGTCTCATAAAATTATCGAAGAAAAACTACCAGTTAGGGATATTGAAAACATTGCAAATAACAAAGAAATAGAACGAAGAGTAAAAATTAATAGACAAAAAGAATCATCAAGTGAATATCGATATGTAGAAGATTTATTACGCGATAAACTAGATACCAAAGTAAAAATAAAAGATAAAAAAGTGGAAATACATTTTAATAATGTTGCAGATTTAAATCGGATTTTAGAAATTTTAAATGTAAAGGGGTAATCTATGGAAGACTTTAAAGAAGTTGTATTGATTAAAGAAGTAATCGAACCACTTTTAATCATTGGAATTAGTTTTATTATTTATGTATTAATTTCCAAAACAATTAAACATTTTTATTCAAAGCCAACGAAAAGATGGAATCAAAAAAAGAAGAAAACGTTTTTAGCAGTATTAAAAAGTGTTTCAAAATATGTAATTATTGCGATAGATATTATTCTTTTATTAAATGTATATGGCATTGATACCAAAGGAATCGTTGCTTCATTTGGAGTAATTGGAGCTGTATTAGGTTTGGCAATGCAGGATTTTTTAAAGGATATTATTGCAGGATTATCTATTTTATTTGAAGATCAATTTCGTGTAGGCGATTGGATACAAGTAGGAACATTTAAAGGAGAAGTTACCTATTTAGGATTAAAGACAACTAAAATTAAAGCCTATACTGGAGAAACGAAAATTATTTCTAATCGAACATTAACAGAAGTAACGAATTTTAATATGCAAAATTCAATGGCTATTGTTGATGTTCCTGTAGCATACGAATCTGATTTAAAAAAAGTAGAGAGAGTTTTATATGCATTGTGTATTGATCAGCAAGATAAAATTCCTGTATTAAAAGGAAAAATTGAATTATTAGGAATTCAGGAACTAGCTGATAGTGGAGTTGTTTATCGTGTAGTTGCCCCTTGTAAAGCAATGGAACATATAGGGGTAGAACGAATCCTTAGAAAAGCAATTAAAGTTGCCTTTGATAAAAATCATATAAAAATTCCTTATCCTCAGGTGGAGGTACATAATGAAGGAGTATAAAATAGGAAGTATTGTAATAATGAAAAAAGGACATCCTTGTGGAACCAATGAGTGGGAAGTCACTAGAGTTGGTGCTGATATCAAAATTAAATGTAGAGGGTGTGGAAGAAGCATTATGCTTCCAAGAATTGAATTTAATAAAAAAATGAAGAAAGTAGTAAATGAGTAGGAGGAGCTATGAAAAAGAAAAAGAATAAAAAGAAACTAATGCTAGGTCCCGTAATTACAATTATTATATTGACTTTTGCACTTATGTTTTTAAGCTCTATATTTTCAATGTTAGGAATACAAGGACATAAAACAGGAATTGTTAATGGTACCTTAGAATCTTCTTTGGTTACAGTAAAAAATATCTTTAGTATTAGTGGAATGAAATATATTTTTAGCAATGTAGTATTAAACTTTCGTGCTTTCGAACCACTTGTATTAATTATTATGTCATTTATTTCTATTAGTATTGGGGAATCAAGTGGTTTATTTAAAGCAATTTTTTCTCCTTTTCGAAAACTAAATGCTAGAACAACAACATTTTTAGTATTCTTATTAGGTATTATTTCATCTATTATAGGAGAATATAGTTATATTATTTTAATACCATTAGTAAGTAGTATGTATAAATATTTAGGAAAGAATCAAGTATTAGGAGTATTAACTATCTTCTTAGGAATTACACTAGGATATGGAACTGGAATATTCTATAATTTTAATTCTTATCAGTTAGGGCAATTAACACAAGCAGCAGCAGTAGTTGATGTAGACAAAAATTATCAATTTCATCTACTATCAAATATTTATATTATGTTAGCAAGTACGATTATTTTAGCAGTTGTTGGTGCTTTATTAATTCATAAATTTTTAGAACCTAAATTTAAAAAAGCTATTGTAGAAGAAGACGATTTGGTTACTTCTAAAAAGGCACTTATTTTAAGTAATTTCGTATTCTTTATTATTTTAGGAATTACGATTTATATGATTATACCTGGTCTTCCTAGTTCTGGGTTATTGTTAGATAGAAGTCAAGATACTTATATTGCTCAATTATTTAGTGAAACAGCTCCTTTTAGAGACGGAATTATGTTTATTTTCGTAATCATATCTATGATTTGTGGAGGAGTATATGGGTATTTTTCAGGAAATATTAAAAATACGCATGAATATAGTATTGATTTATCTACAGGTTTTGATAATATAGGTTATGTCTTTGTATTAATGTTTTTTACATCCATTATGACAGGTGTTCTTGAATGGACTAATTTAGGAGAAGTGATAGCAACCAATATTATAGAATTTATAAGTTCGTTACAATTTTCAGGAATCGCCCTTATCATAACATTTATATTGGCTATTATTTTTATGGGAATATTAATTCCGTCTAATATTACAAAATGGAGTTTGGCGTCTCCGATTATTATTCCGTTATTCATGAGAGCAAATATTACTCCTGATTTTACTCAATTTATTTTTAATGTTGCTGACGGAATTGGAAAATGTATGACACCACTATTTATTTATTTTGTAGTTATGATAGCCTTTTTACAAAAAAATAATCAGACAAGTGAAGAAGTAACAATTTTTGGAACGATGAAATTAACACTTCCAATTACACTTATGATAACAGGGGTTTGGATGTTAATCATTATTTGTTGGTATTTAGCAGGATTGCCACTTGGTATTAATGGATTTACAACACTTTAAAAATGGGATTTGAAAATCCTTTTTTTTTATGTTATACTATATTCGTTGAAAGACGAAAAAAGAAAGGATAGAACGTCTATGAATAGTGAAAATCAAACAGAATATACAGTGAAATTAGTAGAAAAATATAATGAAATAAATAGTATTGGTGCCTCTATGTGCTTAGAAGCTTTAGTAATCGGAGCAACTTTGGCTAGTAGTATCTATCTTACTTCTACTTATAGTATGAATAATGGTATAACACTACCACTTTTGTTAAATCTTAGTTCTTTTTCGATTATGGGATGGCAATGTAGTAAATTTTTTATAAAGTTAATAAAAAAGACTGGATTAGAACAGGAATTGGCAGAGATTATTCGTTCATATAGGATTTCTTCAGAAGAATATCTTGATGATTGGATGGATAAAATTAGTGTAATAGATAGGGGTTTGTTTTTTTATATACAAATCGAAGAGCTTGATGAAATAACAGCAGATAAGAGTGCTAATTCAGGTACATGTAAGGTAAAGAAATTTTAAATTTTTTAATTAATTGTATTTGGTATTAATGGATTTACAACACTTAGACATATTACAAGAAAAATTTGGTTTATTATTTGTAAAATTTTTAATTTTATGATATTCTTAACATAAGAAAGGAAAGAAAGTTTATGAATAATGGAAAAGAATATACAGTGAAGTTAGTAGAAAAATATGAAAAGATGGATAGTATGGATCGTGAAATGATATCGAGTGCTCTAGGGATTGGACTAAGCCTGACAGTTGCAGCAATATGCCATATGAGTGGTAATAATCATATGTGGGAGGTAGCGAATTTAGCAATGTTTGGTATAAATACTGCATACCTTCTACACACTTTTTTAATGAGAATTGGAATTGAAAAAGATATAGAAGAATTAAAACAGGAATTAGGGCTTGGTGAATTAGAAACAGAAAAAGGAAAGAGTCGATAATATGAATATAGATGTGAAAGATAGAATAACACTAAGTGATAATAATGCCTATTTTGTAGTTAGTAAAATAGAATATCAAGGAAAAACTTATTATTATTTGATTGAAAGTAGTAAAATGGAAAGTTTTAAATTTTGTTATGAAAAACCAGAAACTAACGTATTAGTAGAAGTAGATGATGTTGCCCTAAATAGAGAACTTACTTATTTATTTGCCAATGATATGAAACAATATATTAATCCTGAATCATAATAGAAATGTATTATTTTAAGATAGGAAACTATCTTTTTTCTTTGACAAACATACGAAGTATAGTATAATAATAAATGAGAAAAGAGGTTTAAATATGAGTTTAACAGCAGGAATTGTAGGATTACCAAATGTAGGAAAATCTACTTTATTTAATGCGATAACCAAAAAAAATATTTTAGCAGCTAACTATCCTTTTGCA
>CAYYCR010000117.1:0-5703 GCA_964470385.1 uncultured Muribaculaceae bacterium
AACGTGCTTTCAGCACTCTAACAAGCCCTGTACTTTAGTGCAGGGTGGTTGACAACAAGAAAAACACATTATATAATCGATATTGGTAATAAGTTTAGGAAGGTGTAAAAAATGGATGAAAAGAAAAAAGGAAGAAATGTATTAATTGTATTTGGTATTATTATGTTTTTAATTATGGTGGCATTTACCATTAGTAAAGAGAATGAACAATCTAGTTTTAATAGTGAAAATTCTAATAACCAATCTACAACTGAAACTTATAGAGGAAGATATTCGACAGAATATAATGACGCTTTTAGTGGAGAGGGAACTAAGGTTCTTTATATAGGACGTCCTACTTGTAGTGTTTGTACAAGGTTTACTCCATTGATGAATTATTTAAGTGAAAAATATAATTTTACTTATTATTACATGAATACAGATGAAGTAAGTTCTGATGAACTTAAAGCAGTACTAGATAAAGTAGGAAGAGATATTAACGATTTTGGAACTCCATATGTGGTATTTTTAGAAAATGGAGAAAAGAAAGAGGACATTCCAGGTTATATAGCTGAGGAAAGTTTATTTGGAAAACTACAAGAACATGGAATTATTGACAGTAGTGAAACTTATGTGGCAAGTTCTTCATCAAGTAGTTCAGGTAGTTCAAGCAGTAGTGATGATAGCCAATATACCAATATATCTTTTATTGATTATAAAAAATATGATGAAATTTATCAGAGTGGAAAAAAATCAATTGTAGTATTAGGACAAACAGGTTGTGGAGCTTGCAATGCTTATAAACCAATTATTGATGAAATTGCCAAGGAAGAGGGAATTACAATTCATTATGTTGATATGAGACAACTAAATGATGACGAACCATCTAAATTGTTAGGATCATTATCTTATTTTGATAATGTTGAAAGTTGGGGAACTCCACTTACGCTTATTATAGAAAATAAAAAAGTGGTAGCAGACCAAAAAGGACATAATGATAAAGAAACAACCTTAGAATTCTTTAAGACAAATGGATTGTTAAAATAAAAGAGCTAAAATGAATATATTTCATTTGGCTCTTTTTAAATAAAAAAAATCTATTACAGATTTTATTGTTGTTTGATTTGATTACTAATATAATTGGCAAGTTCATAACCTGAAAATTCTCCATTTCCAGTAATAGAAATAATGACTTCTTGTTTTTCATCCTTGCACTGCATTGTGTAAATTACTTTTTTATATAATTTGCTATCAAATCCATATGTTTCCATTTCGTTATCTGTTAATGTAGCAGAACTAGTATTAATACAACTACCCTCATCGGATTGAATTTCAATCATTCTAGTAAATTGATCCGCTTTTAATTTCATAATACCGATAGCTTCTTCTTCTGTATAACGATATTCTTTTCTTTTTTTAGAACCAAAATAAACCAAAACACAAGACAAGATAAGACAAATGGCAATCATTATAATTTGATAAATTGTTCCATATTTTTTAAAATGTTCTTTCATATCATAACTTCCTTTCCTCTACTTTTTATTATAACTTATTTTAACTAAAATTACTAGTATCGAAATCATTATCTGAAACAATAGGAAACATTAAAAAAAGACAATTTAATTATAGTAATTCAATCAAGACTTTGGTACAATGAGAGTAGGTGAATGTTATGTCTATCATAAACAAGATTTTTAGTGTCCTTATTTTATTAGCATTTGTTATTTTAGGTATCATACTACCATATAGAGAAGGTAACTCATTATGGACAATTTTAAGTTTTCTTTGGTTTTTTATGGAACCAATGAAGTTTTGTTATCGGAGAACTTATCGTAAAGTGATTTCTATTGGTTATCAAATCTGGTTATTGATTTCACAAATTATAATTTTATTTTTTACACTTATATATAGAGTGCAGGCTTCCTTTGGGATTGTATTTGGACTTGTCTTATTTTTATTGATGCTTAGTTTGGTTAGTAAAGGTGAAAATTATACAAGAGACTATGATACTTCAAAATTACTATTATTTATTATTAGCATTAGTGCTTTTTCTCTTTATTTTAATGAAATAAACCTTGGAATGATACAAGTACCAGTTGGAATATCAATTGCCATTTTTTCGTTTTTTTTAATTTTTTTGATTGATAGTACTAAAAATTCAGAATTGAAAATCATTTATTTTATTCTAATCATCGGTTCTATTTTTGTAAGACAACCAATTTTTGTTCTTCTTTTTATTTCATTACTAAAAAATTTGGATTACTTTGGACCTAATTTTTGATTTCTTACGTTTTTGTAATAAACGAAAACAGGACTTTAAAATGTGCTATAATGATAAAAGAGAGGAGGAAAACTATGGGAAACTATATAGAATCAATTCGGTTTGCTTTTTTCGTATTTCCAATAATTGCCCTTATTTTTACACTCCCTTATATCTTTCATCAATATCATAAATTTGGATCTATTTTATTTTTTAGAGTAGCCATTGTATATTCTTTTATTTTGTATTTGACCTGTATTTACTTTCTAGTTATTTTACCACTTCCATCAATAGAAACAGTCAAAAATCTAAAAACGGATTATGTTCAACTGGTCCCATTTACCTTTATAAAAGAATTTTTCTTAAAAAGTAGTTTTATTTTAAGTGATCCAAGTACTTATTTAGAAGCAATCAAAGAGCCATATTTTTATCAAGTATTTTATAATATTTTAATCACGATTCCTTTTGGAATGTATTTGCGTTATTATTTTAATTGCTCATTTAAAAAAACGTTATTATTTTCTTTTTTGTTAACGTTATTTTTTGAGGGAACACAACTCTCTGGATTATATGGAATTTATCCAAGACCATATCGGTTATTTGATGTGGATGATTTATTTTTGAATACCTTAGGAGGAATCATTGGTTATGCGGTTACCCCACTTTTTTCTAGATTTTTACCAGATAGAGATAGATTAGATCAACTATCTTACCAAAAGGGGGAACATATTTCTACTTTAAGGAGGGGAATTGCAGTTTGGATAGACCTTTTTCTAGTTATTTTCGTCAATATAATTTTCATTATGCTAGGAATTAAAAGTACGTTAATACAATATACATTATCTATTATTCTTATTTTTATGGTTGTTCCAACAATTAGAGGCGGATACACATTTGGAAAAAAATGGATGAATATAAAATTGGTGACATTAGAAGGACAAAAACCAATTTGGTATCAATACTGGATACGTTATGGAATCTTATATTTATTTTTAATACCAGCTCCATTTTATTTATTATTTATTATTTATCATTGAAATATTTGGAGTATTTTCTGGTCAAACGATTGTTTTATGGCTTATTCTAGCTGTTATTTTGGTAGCCATATTTATTTGTTTTTGTCATGCCTGCATTTCTTTATTTAGAAAAAAATTATTTTGGTATGAAAAATGGAGTGCTACCAAAAATCAAAGTACGATTGTATTGGAGGAGCAGGAATGAAAAGAATTGTGAAACCATTATGTTTATGGTATCAGAAAAACAAGCGAGATTTACCATGGAGAAAAGACCCAAATCCTTATCATATTTGGGTTTCTGAAATTATGTTACAACAAACGAGAGTCGAAGCCGTTAAACTTTATTATGAAAGATTTATGAATGAACTTCCTACAATAGAAAGTCTTGCCAATGTCGAAATCGAAACGTTACTGAAATTATGGGAGGGACTTGGTTACTATAGTAGGGCTAGAAACTTAAAAAAAGCGGCCCTAATAATCATAGAGGAATATCAGGGAATTATGCCATCAACTTATGAAGAAATTTTAAGGTTACCTGGAATTGGAGAATATACAGCTGGAGCAATTGCTTCTATTGCCTTTCAAGTAAAAGTACCAGCCATTGATGGAAATGTCTTTCGAGTAATCATGCGTCTTCAAAATTCTAACAGAAATATTAGTAAGTTATCTACAAAAAAGGAATTGTTTCAAGAGCTTTTAGAAATTATGCCAGCAAATCCTGGAGTATTCAATCAGGCCTTGATGGAATTGGGAGCTACTATTTGTATTCCAAATGGAACTCCCAATTGTACTCTGTGTCCATTGCAAGCATACTGTAAGGCTTATAAAGAAAACACAATGATGGAGCTTCCCATTAAAGATGTAAAAAAAGAAAAGAAAATAGAGGAGTATACTGTTTTTATCATTTTGAATTATGATAAAGTAGCTATTCATAAAAGGCCAAATAAAGGATTGCTTGCTTCTTTATATGAATTTCCAAATGTGAATCAAAAACTCTCTAGAGAAGAAGCGTTAGAATATTTTAAAAAGGAGGGATATGAAGTTCTTCGAATTTTAGAAGAAGAATCATCAAAACATATATTTACACATAAAATATGGGAGATGCAAAATTTTGTTGTTTATGTAGAAAATTGTAATGAAAAATTGAAATGGGTAAAAATTGATGAATTGGAGCAATACTATGCACTACCATCTGCTTTTTCTACTGCATTACAGATTTTTAAAGAAAAAGTAACTAAAAATTAACTTGCGTATTTATATTTATTATGCTATTCTTAATATAGAAATAAGTAAGGAAGGTTATAAATATGAAAGTATTACTTTATACGGAAGGATTAAAGCAAATTGAAAAATCTGGGCTAGGGAAAGCCATTAAACATCAACTTCAGGCTCTAAAAGAAAATGGGATTGAATATACAACAGATCCTAATGATACTTATGATTTGGTGCATATTAATTTTTATGGTCCAGGTTCTTATGCATTAGCTAAGAAAGCAAAAAAGTTAGGAAAAAAAGTGGTTTATCATGCACATTCAACAGAGGAGGATTTCAAAAACTCATTTGTTTTATCAAATCAGGTAGCTCCAGCTTTTAAATGGTGGATTACAAAGTGTTACAATATGGGAGATATTATCATTACTCCGACTCCATACTCTAAGCAACTTTTAGAAAGTTATGGAACGATTCATCCACCAATTGTTGCTTTGTCGAATGGAATTGATGTATCCTTTTTTGAACATGATGATAAAAAAGGAGAACATTTTAGAGAATTTTATGGATATCAAAAGGATGATAAAGTGATTGTTGGAATTGGACTTTATATTGAACGAAAGGGAATTTTAGATTTTGTAGAATTAGCGAAAAGATTGCCCGAATATAAATTTATTTGGTTTGGTTATAGTCCATTGTCGGCAAGTCCTAGTAAAATTAGAGAAGCTGTAAATACCAAACTTCCTAATTTACATTTTGCAGGTTATGTAGAACCAAGTATGATTAAAGAAGCTTTATCAGGAGCAGACTTATATTTGTTTCCAACGTTAGAAGAGACCGAGGGAATTCCTATTATAGAAGCTTGTGCAGCTAAAATACCAGCCCTTATTCGTGATATTCCTGTGTTCTCTGGTTGGTTAGAAGATGGAGAAAATGTATATAAAGCAAAAGATATTAATGAGTTTGAAGAAAAAATAAAAGCAATTTTAGAAGGAAAGTTACCGTCTTTAGTAGAGGAGGGTTATCAAGTTGCAAAAGAAAGAGATTTAAAAATTATTGGGAAAAAATTAATTAAAATATATAAAAGTGTATAGGTATAATTGATTTGGTGTAAAATTGTGAGAAAATGGAATTTAGGATAGTGTATATACTAAAATGAAAAGAGCAATTGAAATAATTTGTTCTTTTTTTGGCTCAAGAAAACCCCCAGATAGTCTGGGGGTTCAAAAAAGCTTTAGC
>CAYYCR010000118.1:0-5602 GCA_964470385.1 uncultured Muribaculaceae bacterium
GGTGGTTCTACACAAATCTCTAATGTCCTAAATTTTAACTAGCACAACGCGTTAATTGACATTTTATTAATACTCAAAAAATGGAAGTGTGTTTTTAAATAGAAAGAATATAAAAACTGTTGTAATTACTTTCTATTCAAAATTTCACGATGAATAAAGATAGTTTTGTAAAAGATTCCATTTGAAAAAATTCTTATTTAGAAGAGCCTTTCTATATAAAAACTCTCGTCTTCAAAAAAAGCGGGAGTTTAGAAAAAAATGTACGCAAAAAAAATTTTATTCCCAAACTTTGATATTTTGTAGATTTTCTGTTAGGAATTTGATACAATAAAATAGGAGATGGTAAGAAATGAAATCAAAATCGAGTTTCTTATTTGAATGGCTTTTACACATGATAGCATATGGTCTTATTTTAATTACAGTATCTGTCCTTTTCCCAAAAACAATTTATATTGATAATTCTTATTTTGGACTTTGGGGATTATTAGCTGCAGTTATTATTTATGCACTTAATAAAACGGTAAAACCATTTTTGGTATGGCTTACAATTCCAATTACAGGACTCACATTAGGACTTTTTTATCCATTTATCAATGTAATTATTTTAAATATGGTGGATTGGATTTTAGATAGCCATTTTGAAATACAAGGATTATTAATGTCATTTTTGGTAGCTGTTTTAATTTCTATTATGAATGAGATTGTAAATAATTGTGTCATAAAACCATTATTAAAGAAAGAGGGATAAAATGAATGCGATATTATTAGACTTAGGATTTATTAAAATATATTGGTATTCTGTTATTATGTTTATTGCTATTTTATTAGCAGGTTCTTTAGCACTCAAAGAAGCGAAAAAGTGGAAAATACCAGAAGATTTTATGGTGAACTTATTTTTCTTTATTATTCCAATTTCTATGATTGGAGCAAGACTTTATTTTGTAGCTTTTCATTTTGATTATTATAGTCAACATATATCAGAGATTTTTAAAATTTGGGAAGGTGGATTAGCAATCCATGGAGCCATTATAGCAGGTTTATTATTTATTTTATTTTATAGTCATAAATATAGAGTAAATACCAAGCGATTATTAGATATTGTGGTAGTTGGTTTATTACTAGGGCAAGCAATTGGTAGATGGGGAAACTTCTTTAATGGAGAGGCTCATGGAGCAGCTACAACCTTAGAAGCGATAAAATGGTTACCAGACTTTATCGTAGAGGGAATGAATATTAATGGAGTTTATTACCAACCTACATTTTTATATGAATCTGTATTTTGCTTGATAGGATTTTTACTCATGATTCTAATAAGAAAATGGGATTATTTAAAAATGGGTCAACTTACTAGTTTTTATTTAATCTGGTATGGAACAGTAAGATTTTTTATAGAAGGTAGTAGAACTGACAGTTTAATGTTAGGAAACTTTAAAATGGCCCAAATAGTTTCCATAGTAATGATTATCATTGGAATGATTTATTTCATTATAAATACTCGTAGTTCTAAATTAGAAAGTTTATACCATAATAAGGAGAATGTAGATGAAATCAGATTTTGATTGTATTATTATTGGAGCAGGAGTAGCTGGTATGACTGCTGCTATTTATCTAAAAAGATATAATATTAATGTTTTATTGTTGGAAAAAGGAAGTCCTGGTGGTCAAATTACACAGACCCCAAGAGTGGAAAATTATCCAGGATACGTTAGTATTGATGGTGCTACTTTAGCCATGAATATGTTTGAACAAGTGAACAACTTGAAAGTAGATTATCGATATGGAAATGTAGTAAAAATAGAGGATTTGAAAAAAGAAAAAATCGTTTATACCGAAACAGAAGAAATTCATGCCAAAGCAATTATATTAGCTACTGGAAGAAGTCCTAGAAAACTAGGATTGGAACTGGAAAATCAATTGGTTGGAAGAGGAGTTAGTTGGTGTGCTACTTGTGATGGAATGTTTTATAAAGATAAAGAGGTCGCTATTGTAGGAGGCGGAAATAGTGCTGTAGAGGAAGCTTTGTTTTTATCTAGCATTTGTAAGAAAGTACATATTTTATATCGTGGAGAAAAATTAAGAGCAGATCAAATATTACAAGAAAAATTAAAAGAAAATGTGGAGATTCATTATTTTACAGAAGTAAAAAAATTAATTGAAAAAGAAGAAAAATTGCACTCTATATTGGTTGTAGAAAATGGAAAAGAAAAAGAAATGTTTATTGAATGCTTATTTATTTATATTGGATTTGAACCTGATATCAAACCATTTTCAGATTTGAATATTAATTTAGAAAATGGCTATATTATTGTAGATGAAAAAATGCAGACCAATCAAAAAGGAATTTTTGCTTGTGGAGATTCTATAAAAAAAGATTTGTATCAGCTTTCTACAGCAGTAGGAGAGGGAAGTGTTGCTGCCTATCAAGTCAAAAATTATTTAATGGAATTATAATTGAAACCTTATTCAAAAGAATGGGTTTCTTTTATTATAAATTGATTGTTGTTTTTTACTTATTTAAATAGTTAAAGATAAGTTTGTTTTGTTTGGAAATTGGTATGAAATAAGTAATTTATGCTACAATAGAAATATTGGGAGTGATTACATGTATTTATGTTCTTATAATGTAAATGGTTTACAAGCAAGTATAAAAAAAGGATTATTACAATACCTTGTCCTAAAAAATTTTGATATTATTTGTTTTCAAGAAACAAAATGTGTAACTCCAATATTGAAATTAGATGGATATTTTAATTATTGGAATTTCTGTGAAAAAAAAGGCTATTCTGGGACTGCCATTTTTACTAAAAAAAAGCCTATTTCTATTCAATATGGTTTAACAACATTTAAAGATGATGGAAGAGTAATTACTTTAGAATATGAAACTTTTTTCTTAGTAAATATATATGCACCTACTGCTAAAGAAGTTATTTCTAGAATTGATTATCGAATGAAATGGGATGAAGAATTATTACAATTTATTTGTACTTTAGAAAGAAAAAAGCCAGTTATTATATGTGGAGATTTTAATGTTTCTGTTTCATTATTAAAAGATGTAAGTTCCTTTACCTTTATGGATGATCGGTGTTGTATATTCCATCAATTATTAGATTACTTTATAGATGTGTTTTCTTATAAAAATCCAAATATGGAAAATTGTTTTACTTGGTGGAAAATTGGAAAAAAAGATATTGGATTTCGATTAGATTATTTTTTAGTTTCTAACTATTTAAAGTCATCAATTGTAGATAGTCTTATTGATAAAGAAGTAAATTATTCAGACCATGCTCCGATTACTTTACAATTGGAAAAAATAGAATGGTAAAATCAGAAATTGATTTAAAACAAGCATGGGAAAAATATGATTTTGAAAAAGCGAAACGAATACTTTATAAAAAACAACGATTATTAGCGATTGCTGTATTACAACATCAAGAAGAAAAAATAAAACAATTAAGTTTAGAAATTGTAAATTCAAAAGAAGCAAAAATACTTGCTGTTAAAAAAGTATCAGAAGAACTAGATTGTACACCTGGAATTGATGGAATTAGATGGATAAAATCGTCTGATAAAATGAAAGCTGTGTTGGAGTTAAATCCTAAAAATTATAAGGCTAAACCTAACAAAGTATTTATAATAAAAGAATCGGAAAAAGAAAGAAAAATAAGCATTCCTACCATGTTTGATAGAGCTATGCAAATACCTTACACATTTGCACTTGAACCAATTGCAGAAACAACATCCGATCGAAAGTCATTTGCCTATAGAAAAGGAAGGTCGGCTTTAGATGCTCATGCAACAATTATGAATATATTAAAAAAAATAGATAGTCCTAAATGGTTTTTAATTTGCGATGTTACATCTTACTATGATAGTATTAGTCATAAATGGCTTTTGAATCATATCCCTATGAATAAACAAGTTCTTCAAGAATTTCTGAAATCTGGAATGATATTAAAAGATGGATTATTTAAAACAGAAGTTGGTATTTCGTTAGGATGTAATATATCACCAATACTTGGAAATATGACTTTAGATGGTCTTCAAAAATTATTGTATGAATTACAAGGAACTACAGTAGTAGATTATTTGGATGGTTCTGTAATCCGTTATTCTGATGATATTTTAGTAACAGCACGAACGAAAGAAAAAGCAGAAATTTATTTAAAAAAAATTGAAGAATTTATATCTATTAGAGGTTTAAAATTATCAGATTCAAAAACGAAAATTGTAAATATTAAAGAAGGATTTACTTTCTTATCACGATTTTATTATGAGAAAGATGGGAATATTCATGCTGTTCCAGCAAAAAAAGCAGTTCAAAAATTAGAACAGGAACTTTATGACTTAATATTAGTAGAAAATAAATATTCTCAAAAAAGTTTAATTCAAAAATTAAATGCGAAATTAAATGGATGGGCAAGTTATCATCGCATTACAGAAGCAAAAGAAACGTTTGTTCATATTGATGTTTATGTATCTATGTTACTATTGAAATTAGTAAAAAGAATGTATCCTGAAAAAACAACAAAAGCATTGGTAAAAAAATATTGGTATAAAGATATATATGGAAGAAATGTTTTCGCCCTTACCACCAACAAAAGTATTCGAGTCATAAAACTGGAAGACGTTGTATTAGTAGAACAGAAAAGATTAGATATTAAAAAAAATTATATTTTAGATTCTACTTATTTTGAAGAACGAAAAAAAATGCAAGAAATAGAAAAAATAAGTGGAAGATATAAGAAAATATGGTTAAAACAAGAAGGTATTTGTTATTATTGTGGTAAAAAAATAAATCCTTCTCAATCTAAAAAAATAGTTTTTAAAACACTATCTAATGATAAAACGATTAGAAATATGGTTTATGTACATTCTTTTTGTTTAGAAGATGAAATCGTATTTGTCAATTCTGATTTTGAAAAAGTAAATAATACAGATATTTTTACAATAGGGGAATGGAAATATGAAAAATTGTATCAATATTTTTATAATTGTAAAAATAAAATGATAACCATAACAATTAACCAAATAGAAAACATGTTAGAAACTAAATTTAATATAACAGGACAAAACTTAGAACAACAAGAAATATCAAGGTGTTGGATAGAAAACGGATATCAAATAAATGATATGGATGTTGAAAATCAAACACTAACATTTATTAAAAAAATCTCAAATTTAAATATTCCAACGTCATTATTATCCTCTAATTTACCAAATTCTGCTAAATATGAGTTAGAGCAATTTTTTGATTATATTACCAAAAAATATCATTTATAAAAGGATAAATAGGTTTGAACCTATTTATCTTTTCTTTTTTTTGTCTTCAGTATTCACATTTTCTACTAAGTAATCAATAGAAACGTTGTAAAGTTTTGACAAGTGAATCAGATAGGAAACAGGGATTTCCCGTATTCCGTTTTCATATCGATTATAAACTACTCTATGAATATTTAAATAGCTAGAAACATACTGTTGCGTGTAGTCATGATCCTCTCTTAAATTCTTAATTCTTTTAAATTGCATATTTATCACCTATTGACATTGTAATCATTCAGTTATATAATAATGTAAAAAGTAACCAAACGGTTTCACAAATGTT
>CAYYCR010000119.1:0-5506 GCA_964470385.1 uncultured Muribaculaceae bacterium
CTACTATGGCATCTGTTCTTTCACTATGCCCAACACTATGAGTCATTTCTTCTATTTTGATTAGTAGATCTTTCTTTTTTAAATCTTCTAATAGTTTTTTTCTACATTCAAATCGATTCATTCCTTGATACTGTAAGGCGTTTTCATTCATGGTTGCATCTGGATTCATGACAACAACTCGTTCTAGGTTATGACGATTTCCTACTTCAAAATCATTTGGGTCATGGGCTGGGGTAATTTTTACCACTCCTGTTCCAAATTCTGGATCTGCATGTTCATCTCCTATAATGGGAATTACTTTATCTACAATTGGTAAAATGACATTTTTCCCAATTAAGTCTTTATATCTTTCATCGTTTGGATTAACGGCTACTGCAGTATCCCCAAATAAAGTTTCTGGACGAGTGGTTGCAACTTCTAAATATCGGCTTTTGTCTTCTAAGTAATATTTAATATGATAAAAGGCTCCTGGATCATCTTTATAGATAACTTCTTCATTGGAAAGTGCTGTCATCGCTTCTGGATCCCAATTGATAATGCGTTCTCCTCTATAGATTAGTCCTTTTTCATATAATGTTACAAATACATGGCGAACAGAGGCAGATAAGCCCTCATCTAAAGTAAATCGCTCTTTATTATAATCTAAACTAAGCCCTAATTTCGCCCATTGTTTATGAATATTCTCTGCATATTCCTCTTTCCAATCCCAAGCATGTTTTAACCAATCTTCACGATTCATTTCTCTAGGTTTTATCCCCATGTCTTTTAATTTTTTATCTACTTTTGCTTGGGTTGCAATTCCAGCATGATCCATACCTGGAAGCCAGAGAGCATCATAACCGTCCATTCTTTTATAACGGATAATGATATCTTGCAAAGTGGTATCCCATGCATGACCTAAGTGCAATTTCCCTGTTACATTTGGAGGCGGAATTACAATACAAAATGGCTTTTTCGATAAATCTCCACTTGCAAAGTATCCTTTTTCTTTCCACTTTTGATATTTGTTTTCTTCTACTATTTTATGATTATATTTTTTTTCTAACATATTATCACCTTTCCAACATTTGTTTCAAAAAAAATCACAATCCTATAAGGACGTGATTAAACGTGGTACCACCTTAATTCATATAGAGTATTCTATATCTTTCTTCTTTAACGCAGACATACGAATATTTCTATTAACTCCGAAGCTACCTTCTACTACTTCTTTTATCTATTTTCACCAAACATAGACTCTCTTTCAAAAGAATATAGTATACTCCTCTTCTTCAGCGTTTTCATCTATTATAACGAATTTTATTTGATTTGCCAATACTTTTTTAATAACTTGGAACAATTGCTCTTCTATATGGAAGTTCTTTTAATTTTAATTACATTAGTTGTAAACTCTGTTCCTAACAATGACTGGCTATTAAAGGCTTTTTCAAACCATCATTCTACACTAGATTCGTCGATATTTTGCGTTAATATCGTTATAAGTGCGGTTATTTTAGCATGTCCGTTTCCAGTATTTCCAATCATTGTTGAATTTCCATCATAAGTTGGCATTGTTTCATTTCCCGCTTTCATATCACTATTAACAAATGAATAACCACTATAATGAACTGGTTGATTACTGTGAACAATGTTATTTTCCACTGAACTTTCTAAAATAGCATTACATCCTAGGTATCCAGAGATAAATGAGGACCCTCCTCCTGCTCCTCCATGAGCACTAGAGCCACCACTATAATAACCACCTCCTGAGCCTGATTGTGATTTTGCAACATTAGCTCCTCCAAAAGTTCCGTCAACTGCCTCATTTTGTACGGTACCATTAAGATAATGTCTTATAGGATAACCACCACTTGTTTGAGTCCCACCAGTACCAACTGCATAACCCTCATTATAATCACTTCGCCAATAACTTCCTGAAGTAAGTGCCTCATATCCAGTAATACCATTTAAGGTACCACCTTCTCCACCATTTCCTTCTCCATATCCTTGGTTTCTGAAGTTTGCTCCTCCACCTCCAGAGGCTACCATGATTCTAGATTTTAAGCTATCAAAGTTATCCCAGTTTCCATTCACTAAACGAATATCTGTAGCTCCTCCACCGGGTGCACCATAAACATGTTGTCCATCTGTTAAAGAACCCCCTCCATTATATCCTCCAACAGTCGTTCCGCTATTTTCTTCCCATAATAAACTGTGATTCATCTGTTGGGCGGTTCCTCCTACATAAAGATAGAGATTCGTACCCATTTCCAAATTCACATTTCCAACTGTATAAGCACCTTTTCCACCTGTATATGTTAAACTATTTGCCCTAACTGAACCATCTGAATTATATGCAGATCCAGTTATGCTTCCACCTTGAGCTCCCCATAATTCAGCACGATAAACTCCACTAGCTGGAACATTAAATTGCTGTTCTCCACCAGTATAAGCATACTCATAAGTAACTGGATCTACTACTTCAATAATTCTTTCAGCCTCTATCAAATATCCTTGATGAGTTGCTGTATAAGAAATTTTATATGTCCCATTTACTGTCGAATCAAATGCAGGTTCTGAATTAACATCGATAGTTACTTCCTCTACTGTATTTCCATTTTGATCGACTATCTTAACCCCATCTAACAAAGTAAAATTAAAATTACTCACCTTTGATGTATTAGCAAGTAAGATATTTTGATGTTCAAAGGTAAACACATAAGTTTTATTTTGTGTTAATTCTGTTATAACTTCTCCTTTTACTTTATCTAGTATTACTTTTCTACTTCCTAACATAGCAAATACTCCTAAAACAAGCATTAAAAAAAGTAGTAAAATTGAATACATCATACTAGAAATTGCAAACCCTTTATTATTCAATCTCATATTATTACCTCTTATTCTCTATCATTTATTACTTTCATTATAGCATATAATAAGCAAAATGCAAAATAAAATTTTATATTTGAAACAAAAAATTTATAGAAAACTTTATCTAAAATGATATTAAATACATATTAAAAAATTTTTTTCATATCTTGATACTAGAGGTGAAATATGAAAAAGATTGTCATATTATGCATTTGTTGTATGCTCGTAACACCATTTTATAAGGTTCAAGCAGAAGAAACATTAGAACTGGCTCCTAATGCGAAATCTGCAATTATGATAGAAGCAAGTACTGGTACCATTTTATTTGAAAAAAATGCCCACGAAAAATTAGCACCTGCCTCTATGACCAAAATGATGTCAATGTTACTGATTGTCGAAAATATTGATAAAGGAATTATTAAATGGGATGATATGGTAACAGTATCTGAAAATGCTTCTGGAATGGGAGGAAGTCAAATTCTACTAGAAACAAATGAACAAATGAGTGTAAGAGATTTATTTAAAGGAATTGCGGTTGCTAGTGGAAATGATGCGGTTGTAGCTATGGCGGAAAAAATCGCTGGAACGGAAACAAATTTTGTTTCCATGATGAATAAAAGAGCCAAAGAATTAGGACTTAAAAATACAAATTTTAAAAACCCACATGGACTAGAGGCAGCCAATCATTATTCTAGTGCTTATGATATGTCCTTGATAGCCAAAGAGCTTGTAAAACATGAAGATATTTTTCAATACACTTCAATTTACGAAGACTATTTAAGAAAAGGAACTGACCGTGAATTATGGCTCGTTAATACCAATAAATTAGTAAGATTTTATAAAGGGGTTGACGGACTTAAAACGGGTTATACTGCAGAAGCTGGATACTGTTTGACTTCAACTGCAAAAAAAGAAGGAATGCGAATTATTACTGTTGTCATGGGAGAACCAGATATTAAAACGAGACAAAAAGAGACAACAGAAATGTTAGATTATGCATTCGCACAATATGAAACAGAGCAATTGTTATCCACAAAAAGTGAACTTGGAAAAGTAGAAATTGAAAAGGGAAAAGAAAAATATGTAACCATTGTTCCATCAGAAGAAATTGTGTTATTACACAAAAAAATAGAAAATAAAAAAACAGCTACTTATGAACTTCATGTTGGAACTCTAAAAGCACCTATTAAAAAGGGAGATATTGTTGGATCCTTAGATGTTCTAGAAGATCAAAATGTAATTCGTAAAATTTCTGTAACTGTTAAAGAAGATATAGAAAAAGCAAATTTTTTTGAACTTTATTTACGTTATTTAAAAGATATATTAAGTGGAGATATTGCCTTTTAGTTTTATTATTCATAAAAAGATAGAATGCTATACTCTATCTTTTTTACTCTATTTAAAGTTATAAAATCAAAATTTTTAAATTAATGGTTTTCTTGTATAAACTTGAGTACCAGGTATCACATAAAATTCAGTTTCACAATACTGTTGAAAATGAATAAAACCTAATCCTGCTATTACAACATCAGAATCTGCATCGACTATAATATGTTTATGTTCTAAATTCTTCAGTTTTTCCGTATCCTTATATAATCGTTCTAGACGAACGGTATTGGCAACATAAATTGTAACACTGTTCTTACATCCAATATCAACCCTCATAAAATCCTCAAATAAGATAGTCTGATTTACTTTTATTTGATATGTTATCGGTCTAATTTCGTGTTTTGGAGTAATTTTCTTTAACGTTTTTACATCAACATATTCTATCATATTTCCTCGATCTAATAATCCAGGAGTATCAATAATGGTTAATTCTTCATCAATTTTGATCTCTATTTCTTGTAATGTTGTCGATGGTAACATACTAGTTGTAATCATCTGATTATGGGTTGAATAATTATATAAGATCTTATTTACCATACTACTCTTTCCTGAATTTGTAAGGCCAACGATATAGACTTTTTTACCTTTTTTATATTTACGCATTAGCGTCATCAGTTCATCCATATGATAGTTTTTTAAACTACTAATTACCAGTGACGATTGTGGTTTAAGTTCAAAATAATCCATATAGGCAAGTAATTTTTCATCGCGAATGGATTTTGGAAGTAAATCTCTTTTTGTCATAACTAAAATAATGTCATTTGATAAATATTTACTAAATAATTCAATATCTTTACTTAAATTAAAAATATCAACAACTAAAACTACTAAGTCTTTGCTATCATTAATTCTTCTAAGTACATGAATAAAATCTTCATTACTTTTAGCTACTACTTTATATTCACCATAGTTTTGAATTCTAAAACAACGTTCACATAATTTACTTGTCTCAAAATTTTCCACTTTTACATAGCCTTCTTTTTCTGGATTTATAGCTTGCATTGTAGTTCCACAACCAAAACATTTTTTTATCATAGATTACTCCCTTTCTTTTGTCATTACATATTTTTTATTATAAATCATCAATAAGTTACTTGTTTATTGTAACATATTTCTATATTTTTTTAAAGTTCGCATTAAAAAAAATATAAGATTTTAGTATATTCTAATTTCTTATATTTTTTATTAGACACTATGCTTCTTCTTCAGTTTGAATTACTTCTTTACCTTTGTATGTTCCACAATTTAGACATACTCTATGTGGTCT
>CAYYCR010000120.1:0-5297 GCA_964470385.1 uncultured Muribaculaceae bacterium
ACTATTTTGAATATGTTCTTTTTTAATTGCAAGACTAACATATCGAAACAGCCAAACTGGATACCGAAGCATTTCTCGTTTGTGTAAAAATACCAAATGAATATAGATGAGTTCTCTCCATAATTTTTGTTCATTTGATGCCAAATCCAAGTTGATTTCAGATAAGGTATGAACAAATAACAATGCTTCTTCTTTTGACAGTTTTTGTTCTAACTTTTTTGCTTCTTCTAACATCATAAATTCAATAGAATCTTTTTTCGGAAGTTTTTTATAAATCATTTGATATTTAAAAAAGATAGAATCAATGATTGGACATATAATTGAAACTTTAACTGATTTCACGATAAAATATTGTCTGGGCAAGGAATTTTTAAGTGTTCGTAAGCTTTTTTGGTTACCATTCTACCTCGACTGGTCCGTTTTAAGAACCCATGTTGTAATAAGTATGGTTCATATACATCTTCGATGGTTGTTTGTTCTTCTCCAATACTAGAAGCAATTGCTTCGATTCCAACTGGTCCACCATTAAATTTTTCGATAATGGATTTTAATAAATGATAGTCTGTATCATCAAGTCCCATAGAATCTACTTTGAGTCGGTCAAGGGCTAAGGAAGTAATTTCTAAATCAATGACTCCATTTCCCATCACTAAAGCATAATCACGAACTCTTTTAAATAAACGATTGGCAATTCTAGGAGTTCCTCTACTTCTACGTGCTAATTCCATTGCCGCCTCTTCGTCAATTTTAGCATCTAGTACTCTACTGGTTCTTTTCACAATATCTGTTAATTCTTCTACTGTATAATAATTCAATTTTGAAATAATACCAAAGCGATCTCGCAATGGACCTGTTAAATCGCCAGCTCTCGTTGTCGCTCCTACTAATGTAAATGGTGGCAAATCAATTCGGATATTTCGACTACTTGATTCACTTCCCACAATAATATCTAAGGTGAAATCTTCCATTGCTGAATAAAGAATTTCTTCAATAAAACGAGGAATTCGATGGATTTCATCAACAAATAAAACATCACCTGGTTCTAGACTGGATAAAATAGCCGCCAAATCTCCACTTTTTTCAATGGCTGGACCACTAGCTGTTTTAATATTACTTCCCAGTTCATTTGCTATAATATAAGATAGCGTTGTTTTACCTAGTCCTGGAGGACCGTATAATAAAACATGATCTAAAGCCTCTTCTCTCATCAAAGCCGCTTTAATAAAGATTTTTAAATTTTCTTTGACTTCACTTTGACCAATATAATCATCTAATCGTTCTGGACGAATGTTTTGATCGAATTGATCTTCTTCTAATTTTTCATTGGTAATAATTCTTTCTTCCATCTAACTCCTCTTTTCTATTTTAATAGTAATCTTAAAGCCTCCTTAATTTGTTCTTCAATTGTTTTTTCTTTGGAAACTTTCGGTATAATTTTTTTAATATCAGCTGGTTTATATCCAAGAGCTTTTAAGGCTTCTGTCAATTCTTCATTTTGTGGTTCTAAAACTTTTGCTTCAGAACTCACTAATTTTCCTTTTAAATCTAAAATAATTTGTCTTGCTACTTTATCGCCAATCTTTGGAAATTTTTTTAAATACAAAATATTTTCACGTTCAATAGCATCAATAATTCCACTAATAGAGCCTGTTGCTAACATAGGAAGAGTCATTTTACAACCTAAACCTTTTACATTGATTAATTTTAAAAATAAGTCTTTTTCTTCTTTTGATACAAAGCCATATAAAGACTGTTCATCTTCTCTAATATAATGATATAAATATATTTTTACTTCTTTTCCAATTTCAAAAGAATAAGGATTAGCTGTATAAACTAAATATCCGATTCCTCCTGTTTCGATTACGATAAAGCCACTTTCAATTTCTGTAATGGTACCTTTTATATATGCATACATAATAAACTCCCTCTCGTGTCAAAAAAAGAGCATTCCTACTCTTTCTAATTCCTTTTAATGTTTCTTAAAAAAAGTTCGGATGATATAAGATTCAAAGATTGCAACTAAAATAATATATCCCCAAATTAATAGTGTATTTAAAATTCCAGTAGAATAGGTATTGATAACTCCTGGAATAGAAGTTGGAATATATTTTCCGACAAATGAAGTAAATTCTGCGATTTTTAGTGTTCCTGCAATCATATGAACCAATCTAAAAAATATATCAGTAATTGCCATAAAGTAAACAAAACTACTAAATTGTTTAAAGAAAATTACTACAATAGCAATTAAAATAACTAAGATAACTAAATCCATAAATACTCCTCTATTCTAATTCAACATTGGATACTGTTCCAATATCAGAATATACAATTTTTATTTGATAAGAATCTATAATCTCCTCGCTGTATTTTTGATAATTGGTTAAGTCAATTTTTACTTCAGTAATCATATGATTGTTTTCTAATACTTCCATTTTTATTGTACTATCATCTATGATTTCCAAACCATCTAATAAACTGACAAATTTTGCTGTATTAATAGAATATCCTTTTGAAACTTGTCCTGATTCATAATTGGTTGTATATTCTAGTTCTCCATGTGATAGTAACTGACTTAAAAATTCAGGACGTAGTTTTAAAAAATCATATCCTAATAATGTTGTATATTCTTGTAATACTTTGGTATCATTTTGAAAGATATATAAATGCTTATCCTCTAAATAATAAGTTTGTTCTTGCAATGAAAAAGCTTCTTTTTCCCCGTTTCTAATTCCATTTACTAAAAATGTATCTTGATTTATTGTAAAAGTCATTTGATATTTATAATTTTTTTCGTTTTCCCACTTCCAAGTAACATGATAAACTGGTGGTTCTTTTGTATGATTTCCTCTAACATCTAGTGCCACAAAAACAAAAAGGAAAAAAATTCCCCAAAGAAGCAGACTGATTGCTGCTCTTGTTCTTGGTTTTTTACGTAATTCTCTGATTTTTTCGATGTACTGATTTTCTTTGATTTTTTTTATCATTCTATTCTAATACTTTTCCTACTAGCTGTTCTTTTTCTATACCATTTATAAAATCAGTTGCTTTCATTTTATTTTTTCCTTCTAATTGTACTTCTGTAAATACAACTTCACCATTACTTACTTTTACTCCAAATCCATTTCTATAGATAGCTGTAATTTGTCCATTAAATAATTCTGGAAAAAAGTTTTCTGTTATATAGCTTGCCCAAACTTTTAAAATCTTTCCATCATATAAGCAATAAGCTCCTGGCCAACTATTTAGTCCTCGAATCTGATTATAAATTTGTCTTTTTGTTTTTTGAAATTGTATTTTTTCATCTGTTCTTTTAATATTAAAGCCATAAGTAGCTTGACTGGAATCTTGCTTTGTTCTCGTATTGGTTCCTTTGATAATAGAGGGTAGGGTTTCTAATAGTAATTCTCGTCCTAAAAGGGATAATTTGTCATGAAGTGTGGATGCAGTATCTTCTAATTCGATTGGAATACTTTTTTGAGAAATGATATCTCCCTCATCCATTCCCTCACTCATATACATAATCGTAACACCTGTTTCTGTTGCACCATTCATAATCGCCCGATGAATTGGTGCTCCCCCACGATATTTAGGAAGCAAAGAAGCATGTACGTTAATACATCCTAATTTAGGTACTTTTAATAATTCTGGAGGTAAAATTTGTCCATAAGCACAAGTAATAATTAAATCTGGTTGCAAACCTTTTATTTCTTCTATTGCATTTGCAATTTGTTCAGGCTGCAATACTAATAATGTATGTTCAAGGGCAACCGTTTTTACTGGAGGAAATACCAATTTTCCGTCTCTTCCCACTTTCTTATCTGGTTGTGTTACAATCGCTCTTACTTTGTAATGTTCTAATAATCCTTCTAATACTGGAACCGCAAATCCTGGTGTTCCCATAAATACTATTTTTACATCTTTTTCTACTTTCACTTTTTCTAAGTCCATTTTTATCACCTATTTTATTTTATCATAAATTATGAAAAAGTACTATAACCGAATTGGATTTAACTCAATTTCTACTTTTACATCATTGTTCGTTTTATATTTTTCATGAATAAATTTTAATTCTTGAATAATTTCTTTGGTATTTTTGTATTTCAAAATAATCTGCATATAATAGATATTATTTTTCTTAGGCATTATGGCATTACTTGGTCCTAATATCGTAATTTTTTTTTGTTGTTGTTTTAGATAAGATACTATTTTTTTAGCTTCTATTTCACATTTTGAATAATTTTTTCCACTGATTTCAATCAAACAAAGATTAAAATAAGGAGGATAAGATAGTTTTTTCCGTATTTTCATTTCCTCTTTATAAAATCCTTCATAGTCATGAATACTAGCTTTTTGGATGCTATAATGTTCTAAATTAAAACCTTGAATGATAACGGTACCAGATAAAGAGGCTCTTCCTGCTCTTCCGGCTACTTGACTTAAAAGGGCAAATGTCCTCTCAGCACTTCTAAAATCAGGGACATTTAAAGAGGCATCTCCATTGATGACTCCTACTACTGTCACTTTTGGAAAATCAAGTCCTTTGGCAATCATCTGAGTTCCGATTAAAATATCGTATTCCCCCTTTTTAAAAGCTTCTGTTATTTTTTCATGGGCTCCTTTTTTACTTGTAGTATCAACATCCATACGAATTACTCTAGCATTAAAAAATTTTTCTTTTGTAACTTGTTCTAGTTTTTCTGTTCCCGTTCCATAAGTCGTTAATTCTTTTCCTTTACAGTTTGGACAAGTTTGTAAAATAGGTTTTACATAATTACAGTAATGACATTTTAATTGATGAATACTTTTGTGATAAACAAGTGGAATGTCACAATTAGGACATTTATCGACATATCCACATTGTTTACAGCTCACAATGGTAGAATATCCTCTTCGGTTTAATAACAATATTATTTGTTCATGTTTTGTTAATGCTTTATTGATTTGTTCTTCTAATAAATTAGAAAATATTCGATTTCCCTGTTTCATTTCCTCTTTCATATCAACTAAAAGTACTGTAGGAAAATTTTTAGAAATTCTATTTTTTAAATAGAGTGGTTTATAAATTCCATTTTGGGCACGCGTATAGCTTTCTAATGATGGTGTTGCACTTCCTAAAAGTAATGGACAGTTATGTTTTTTGGCTCTCCAAAGAGCAATATCAATGGCACTATATTTGGGGTTATTTTCCTGTTTATATGTTTCTGTATGTTCTTCGTCAATAACAATTAATCCAAGATTGGTAAAAGGAGCAAAAATAGCACTTCTAGCTCCTATTACAATAGAAACTTCTTTTCTCT
>CAYYCR010000121.1:0-1721 GCA_964470385.1 uncultured Muribaculaceae bacterium
AAAATTTATTGTTTTAGCATTCTAATATCACGCGTATTGTAGAAGACCCATTTTTATATATTTTTTTGTAATCAATATGATACAATAAACTATAGGCGATAATTATGCAACCAATAAAAGTGAAAGAATTACCAATTGATTATAGTATAGATAAGGATTTATTAAAATTGATTTTGGAAGCCAACGTAAAATACGAAGAATACAAAGCTTGCTTAAAAAATACTGAATTTGATTCTCAGTTCTTTTTAGATTCCATTATATTAAACGAAAGTTTAAGATCAACACAAATAGAGGAAACACAAATTTCACAAGATGAAATGTATTATCTAAAATATATGCCTAAAACAGATGAAACGAAAGAAATACAAAATTTAAAAAAAGTAATGACTTATTCAAAAAAGTATTTAATGGAATCCAATGAAATAAATTTAAAATTTGTTAACTCTATCCATAAAATTCTTTTAGATAGTGTTCGTGGAAACGAAAAAGAGCCAGGTCAAATTAGGATAATTCAAAATTGGATTGGACCAAAAGGATGTAGTATTGAAGAAGCAATTTTTATTTCGCCAGTTCCTGAAGAAGTACCTATACTATTAAATAATTTATTCAAATATATGAATGATGAATTTATTGATCCATTATTTGTAAATATGGCAATTTCACACTCGCAATTTGAAACAATACATGCCTATAGAGATGGTAATGGACGGTTAGGTAGAGCTTTAATTCCAATTCAATTAGCAAAATTAACAAATGAGGAGCCAATTTTATTTTTATCTGAGGTCATAGAAATATATAAGCCAAGTTATTATAAATACTTAAATGAAAGTAGAAAAGGAAATATGATTGGTTTCATCAAATTCTTTTTACAATGCATTATTGACCAGTGTAATAATTATATTGCCAAAATCAACAGAATTAAAAAAATTTATAATAAAGATATGAAAAAAATAAATTCGTTAAATAGTAATGCAATATATAGAATTATGCCTGCGATTATGCATCAAATTGTTTTTACCAAAAAAGAAATTTCAGAAGAGTCTGGTGTTTTACGAAATACAGTATCGATTTTAATTGATAAACTTGTCGAAATCAATATTTTAGTTGCTGATTCAACACATTCAAAACTTGGATATAAGTATAAAGAAATCTATGATGTATTTGTTGGAAAAGATACAATTTAATCAAAGTTTTAGTTTTAAAAAAGTTTCTATTTCGAAACTTTTTTCAATGAATCTAAATTAAAAATACTATCTTTTTCTTTTCACAAGTTGTTTTGGTTTTACTTTATTTGCTTCTATCATTTCACCTATTTGATATTCACGATCCAATTGATCAAACCGAATCACTTTATAATTACTATCAATTAAAAGGGCAATATAAACTTGTTCCTCTACCGATTTATTTACGATAAACATTTCTCCATTTTGAATTCTATCATTAATTTTATGATATAATTTTTCTAGTTCATGACTTGCATAATTAGTAATTTCATTACAATAATGAGTAGAATGTTGTTGCAACTTTGATGACATAATATATTTTGAATTTTCGTATGGGTGTAAAAAGGTTGGAAATACCTCTAATTCATAGGATAACTCAATCGTTTTTTTCACATCGTCTAACGTTTCTGTTGGAAAGCCAGTAATGAATTCTGTTACAATCACTATATCTGGTCTTTCTTTTTTTATTACCTTTATAATTTGAATTAATCGTTCTAA
>CAYYCR010000121.1:1731-5079 GCA_964470385.1 uncultured Muribaculaceae bacterium
ATTCATCAATTCATAAATTCTTGGACTTCCACTTTCTATGGAAACATATATCATTTTAATTTTAGGGTTATTCAATATTTCATTTACTAATTCTGGATACCAATTAATAAGAGCACCAACAGATGCAAATTTAATCATATCTGGCTTAGTCAGTTCTTTAATTACATCATGGCTTCTTTGTTTTCCGTATCTATCTACTCCATAAAGACTAAGATTAGAAGAAAAAATGCTCATATAATGTAATGGATATTCTGTTACTTCTATTTGTGATTTTAAATTTTCTATTTGTTCAAATGGATTGCTTTGAAGTTTAAAATTCATATAATTTACTTTACAGAAGCTACAATGATTCAGACAACCAGTAACTGGTGATATTCTGATTTCTGAGTCAGTCACTGTATAAGGTAATGGTACATTTCTTCTATCCTCTTCTGATAAGTTTATGTTATTAAGCATAGCTACATATTCTATAATATCTTCTAATGGTACAACTTTTACTTCTTCTAATATCTGTTTTTGTTCTTCTGACAATTCGTATTGTAATCCCTTAGCTAGGCAACCACTTACTACTAAAATTGAAGATTCTTTTTTTGTTTCTAATATGTTTTTCAAATAAAGAAATGTATTCTGTATGACTGAGTTTAATCCTAAACAAGTATCTGTAATAATATTAATATCGGCTTCTTGGTATTCGTCTACAATTTGAAATCCATAACTTTCTAACATTGCTTGTATGATATATTTTTCATTATGTACTGAACAAGCACCATACCCTCCTATAAAAATCTTTTTCATGATGTTTCCTTTCTTATTTTAAATCTTTTTTCTTTTCACAAGTTGTTTCGGTTTTACTTTGTTTGCTTCTATCATTTCACCTATTTGATAATCTCTATCTAATTGGTCAAACCTAACAAGTCTATTTCTACCACTTACAAGCATTACCCCATAAACCTGTTCTTTTTCATAAATATGTGCAACAAACATTTCTCCATTATAAACTTTTTCTTTATATTTGTCCTGTAAAGGTTGTAATTTACTAAATGCATAATAAGTCATCTCATTACAATGTTCTTTAGAATGTTGCTCTAATTTTGATGACGGTATTTGTATTGAATTTTCGTATGGGTGTAAAAACAATGGACAAATATCAAGTTCTTCTAAAAGTTCTATTGATTTTTTTACATCCTCTATCGTTTCCGTTGGATATCCAACAATTAGTTCGGTACCAATTACAATATCTGGTCTTTCTTTTTTTATTATCTTTATAATTTGAATTAATCGTTCTAACGAAATAGGCCGATTCATCAATTCATAAATTCTTGGACTTCCACTTTCTATTGAGGTAAAAATCATTTTGACTTTTGGATTTGTTATTATTTCATTTATCAATTCTGGATACCAATTGATTAAAGCACCTACATAAGCAAATTGAATATTATCTGGACTTGTTAAGGTACGAATCACGTCATGGGCTCTTTGTTCTTTATATAAATCCATTCCATATAAACTCAAATTAGAAGAAAACATTTTAACATAATGCAAAGGATATTCCATAGTTTTAATATCATGGGCTAGTTTTTCAATTTGTTCAAATGGATTACTTTTAAGTGTAAAATTCATATAATTACTTTTACAAAAACTACAATGATTCAAACATCCCTCTACTGGAGAAACTTTTATTTCATAATCTCGTACAGTATAAGGAAGTTTTATATCTTCTAAAAGTTCTTCATCCAATAAATTAGAATGTACCATTTTTAATACGTATTCTATAATTTGATTTGATGGAACAAGAGTTACTTTTGACAATACCTTTTTCTGTTCTTCTGTTAATTCAAAGTTAACTCCTTTTTCCAAACAACCACTCACAAGAACGGGAACATTCTGTTTCTTATTATTGATGATAATGTCAATATACTCAATACTATTCTGTAAATTTTTATAATTTCCAAGGCAAGTATCCAAAACCACGATAAGATCTGCCACCTCATAATCATTTGTGATTTCAAGATTAGAAGCACTTAGACAGTTCACAATCATATCTTTTTCATTATGTACGGCACAAGATGCATATCCACCAACAAAAACTTTTTTCATTTGAACACCTCTTTTTGGTTTTCTATTATATAACAAATTAAAATTCATTGCAATCAAATTTCAAATTAAAAAATTTGTTCAACCCATTTACCAAGAATAACATATATAAAACAAAATTACTTTCAATCTCTTAAAAAATAATTCATCACAAACATTTTTAATCAACAAAATTTCCAAACTAGGTTGCCTATTCTACTCCTTTTTGATATAATAAAATCGGATTTACATGATACATGAAATCAAGTGTTGTCCTTTGTATTTAGAACAAGCACAGGTTTTCAAATTTTAGATGTGCTTGTTTTTGTTTACCAAAAACCCCCCGATAATTAATAATGTGTAATTACAAACATTACTAAAATGAATACTAAGATGAATTCTAATATATTAAGTATAATCAATGATGATATCATATTATCTTTTTTCATATTATCGGTCCTCCATAATGAAAGGACAACACCTAAAAAGTACCTCATAAATCCGACAAGTGCTATTATATAACAAATTTATTTTTGATGTAAATCGTTTTTTCAAAGCATTCAAACTTTGTTTTTTTATGAACTTTAAATAACAAATTTTAGAAATTTGTAAGACAGATTTTAAAAATCTGTCCTTTTTTATATTCCATTCCTAATTTCTATTTTCAATTTATGTTGACTTTTTACACCTATTTATTATCTACTATATCAGAAAAACAAAAAAAGAATGTCATTTATTTTTCTACATTCTTTAAAATAAGCATATTATTATCCACGTCCACAATAATCTTGCTATCAAATTTAATTTCATCATTGATAATTTTTTCTGCTAATAAAGTTTCTAAATTCCTACTAACGTAACGTTTTAAAGGACGTGCTCCATAATTTTCATCATAAGATTCATGAATAATAAAATCTTTCGCTTTATCCGTAAGTTCTAATAAAAGATGTTTGTCTTGTAAACGTTTTTCAATCTCAGAAATAATTTTATCTAAAATATCATAGACAACAGCCTTAGAAAGCGTTTTAAAAATAATAATTTCATCAATACGATTGATAAATTCTGGCTTGAAAGTATGTTTTAGTTCCATGTCAATAAGCTCTTCACTATTTTCTTTATTTTCTAATATATATTCACTTCCTAAATTAGAAGTCATGATAATAATCGTATTTTTAAAATCAACCGTTCTTCCTTGTCCATCCGTTATTCTACCATCATCTAAAATTTGAAGTAAAATATTAAAGACATCTTTATGAGCTTTTTCAATTTCATCAA
>CAYYCR010000122.1:0-4999 GCA_964470385.1 uncultured Muribaculaceae bacterium
AATTAAATGATGTAGCACTCAGAATTGTCTTAGATGGTGCTAAATATCATGATATTGGAAGAGTAAATGATTTGTTAGATTTAGAACATGGAAAAAGAAGTGCTTTAAAAATAGAACAAATTGTAGAGGATGATATTTATCAAGAAAAAGAAAATTTAAATATGTTAAAAGCAATTGTAGAAATACATTCTCTAAGTGATCATAAAGCAGAATATATCATTAAAAAATATGAACTTCAAAATCAGAGACTATTTATCATTTTATTTTCTATTTTAAAAGATGCTGACGCTTTAGATCGTATTCGATCAACCTATTTAAAAAATCGGTTTTCGGCTTTGAATCCAACCTATTTAAGATTGGACTATTCGAAAGACTTATTACAAGCCACTCATGAATTAAATGAATTTTACATGAAAATAAAGAAAAAATGAAAGGAGTACAAAGATGAAGAATATTTATATTGATTTCGACGGAGTCATCATGGATACGAACCGGGTTACATATGATATGCTAGATAGATTAGAAGTAGATAAGACAGACAGTGAAAAAATGAGCGAATTTTATGCTAATTTGAATTGGAAAAAAGTCTTATCTTTAACCCCAATTATCAATAATGGATTTCAATGTATCAAGTCGTTATACGCATCAGGAAAGTGCAATATTGCCATTTTGACACACGTCAATTCCCTTGATGAAGCAATTGCTAAAATTAACTTTATCCGAAAGTATGTCAAAGATGTAACCATTATACCAGTCCCAAGAGAACTTTCTAAAACCAAAATGTGTTCTACCAAAGATTCCATTTTAATTGATGATTACTCAGGAAACTTAATCGAATGGGAAAAAGAGGGAGGAATTGGAATTCAATTTTCAACTGATTTAAAAAAAGACAAAGGGTTTCCAGTGATCGATCGCCTAGATTCTATTTTAGAAATGGAACTGAATATTGAGGAGTAAAATGATTACTTCCTTTTTATTTTTCTATTATGAGATACAGGAACAATTGATTTAGTTTTCTATCAAAAAGAAAAAAATTATAAATTTTATGATAAAATATATAATATAGTTATATTACTGAGGTGATAAAGTGAAAAAATGTGCCGTTGTTTATAATCCAAATAGTGGAAAGAACAAAAAACAAAGTGATTTTGTAAAAAATGTAGAGTCTATTTTAAAAGAGTATCATTATGATGTTGATTTTTTTGGAACTACAAAACCAGGGGATGCAACAGAAATTGTATCCCAATTAGAGGATACTTATCATCTCGTGATTATAGCAGGAGGAGACGGGACTTTAAATGAGGGGATTTCTGGTAATTTGAAAAGAAAGCATCAACTAGTTTTAGGAGCTCTCCCAGTTGGAACAACTAATGATGTAGGAACAATGTATGGATATACTAAAAACTACAAAAAAGATTTAGAACTATTATTAAACGGTGTTGTAAAAACAATCGATACTTGTTTTATCAATGAGAAAACATTTATATATGTGGCTTGTTTAGGAAACTATGTTGATATTTCTTATGAAACTCCTAGAAAATTAAAAGAAAAATATGGAAGACTGGGATATG
Organism: uncultured Muribaculaceae bacterium; assembly: GCA_964470385.1. GTDB lineage: Bacteria > Bacillota_I > Bacilli_A > RF39 > UBA660 > MGBC102946. Next base: position 1,572 of record CAYYCR010000122.1, read on the forward strand.
TTTTATATGGTATAACAAAACTTCCTGGTAGAATGAAACAGTACCCGATTGAATATGAAGTTGAGGGCGAAAAAGGAGAAGGAAAATTTTCTTTTATTTTTATTACCAATAGTAGTAGAGTAGCAGGAGTTAGTAACATTTATGAAGACGTAAAATTAAATGACCAGAAATTTGAGGTGGCATTTTGTGAGGCAAAAAATAAAGCTGACTTAATCAAGATGTTGCCCTCTTTATTTACGATGAATGTTACAGAACTACCTGAAATCAAATATTATCGAACCAATCATTTAAAAATTCATTTTAAGGAACCTTTTCAAGATTCTTGGTGTTTAGACGGGGAAGAGTATCATTCCGCAGAAGATACATTTGAATTTAGAGTAGTAAACAAGGTAAAAATGTTAGTTCCTAAAAAAAATGTAAAAAAATTATTTCATGAGGAGGAAAAAATATGAGAATTGGAGTATTTGATTCTGGAATCGGTGGGTTAAATGTTTTAAAAGAAATGATGAAGAAATATCCAAATATGGAGTATCTTTATTTTGGTGATACTTTTTACCTACCTTATGGAGATAAAACCAAAGAACAATTAATTTGTTTAGGAACTAGAATCATTCGTTTTTTTGAAATAAAAAAAGTAGATAGAATAGTAATCGCTTGTGGGACTTGTAGTAGTTTAGTAAATGAATATAGAAAACTAACTTCTATTCCGATAGATGGTGTGATTGATTTTACTGTTGAGTACGTAAAAGAACATTATAAAAAGGTCGCTTTAATAGCAACATCAGCTACTATAAAAAGTGGCATTTTTGAACAAAAATTGAGGCAAAATAATGTGGATGTTTATTCTTTAGCTTGTCCTAATTTTGTTCCTTATCTAGAGGGATTAACGACTACACTAAATATTAAAAAAGAGTTAAAAATGGCTCAAAATCAGGATTATGAGGCGGTTATTTTAGGATGTACTCATTTCCCATTATTAAAAAAAGAAATTCTAAAAGAGTTACAGGTTCCTGCAATTGATATGGGAGAAGTATTGACGCAAAAGATAAAATTAGAGGAGAGTTTGAAATCTTCCTTGACGATTTATGTAAGTAAAGTGACACCTTTGTTAAAACAAAATGTAGAAAAAATATTAGAAAGAGACGTTATCTTAATTGAAAAGAATTTACCTGTATAAAAATGCCTATAATAGTGATACTAGTAATAGGTGTTGTCTATGAAAAAGTTTATCATTCTTTTCTTTTTTTGTATTCTTATTACTGGTTGTAAGGAAAAAAAGGTAGAGGTTATTAGTTTTATTGGGAAAAATTTTTCTGAAATTGAAAAGTATGGAAAAGAGTATCAAATTCAACTCATAAAGGAAGAAGAGTATAGTGAACAACCAGTAGGTACGATTTTAACTCAGTCTCCAAAAAATGGGGAAGTTCCGTCTTCTATTCATGTGGTAGTATCCAAGGGACCAGATTATAAAAATTATCAAGTAAATGAACTGGGTAATGTTCCAATTATGATGTATCACGGTATTTGGAATATGAAAAATGAAGATACAGATTATACACTAGGAAATGTTGATAAAGATGGATATCAAAGGACAAGTGAGGCATTTATGAGTGATTTGGAATTTTATTATCAAGCAGGATATCGTATGATTAGACTTGTTGACTTTGTAAATGGTGAGGTTCATGTAAAACTAGGGAAGAGTCCTATTATTCTAACATTTGATGATGGAAAACATAATATAGAAGTGACTGGTCTTGATGAAAAGGGAGAAATTATCATTGATCCTAATTGTGCTGTTGGAATATTAGAATCCTTTAAGAAAAAGTATCCAGATTATCAAGTAACGGCAACATTTTTCGTAAATGGTGGATTATTTGAAAGTGAGTATAATGAAAAAATATTAAAATGGTTAGTAGAAAATGGTTATGATATTGGAAATCACAGTATGAGTCATTCTGATTTTAGTAAAATTTCAAGGGAAGAAGCAACTACAGAAATAGGCAGTCTTTATTCTTTGTTAGAGACGATGATAAAAGGAAAGTATGTTCCTATAGTAGCACTTCCTTTTGGATCTCCGTATAGTAAAGAGCATACAAATTTTTCTTCTATTTTAAATAGTAGTTATCAAGGAAAGTCTTATGAAACAATTGCTACTTTACGTGTTGGTTGGGAAGCCAATTGTTCTTGTTTTGATTCACATTTTGATCCTACTTTTTTAAAAAGAATTCGTGCTTATGATCATGATGGAAGCGAGTTTGATATAAAAATGAATTTTGATATATTAGAAAAAACGAGATTTATTTCTGATGGAGACGCTAATATGATTACAGTTCCAAAGGAATTAAAAGATATGCTAGGGAGTACTAATTTTAAAGTCAATACTTATTAAAATGTTGTCTGTTTTTCTGAGTTAGATTGTTACCAAAATGTATGTTTTATCAACATAGGTTTATAGAAAATCCAAAATAATATGAGATAAAAAATCTGTAATGATACCATATATAATCTTATATATCAACATATATTTAACAAAGAAATTTATTCTTATGCAATTAATTTAGAGTATATATTTTGATAGTTAGGTGTTGCCTCCAAAGATTTTATAAATTTAAGGAGGTGGTCTTCATGTATAGAAATTATGAAAGGTATTCTAATGGAATATTTAGTAATAACATTGTTAATTATATTAGCGATGTCAAAATTTTTAGACAACAGACACTAAAAAAAAGAACACCTGACTCAACTAAGAGTTTGGTGTTCGCCCAATTTTAAATGGAGATAGCACCTAACAAGCGAATATCAAATGTATCTCTTTTTTATTATATGAAATTTCTTTCAACATATACATAATAGCATATGTTTTTGTTTTTGTCAAAATTGAATTTTATGAAATTAGTTAGAGTATTGCCAAAGCAAAGCTTATTGGTTTAATAGAATAAATAAAAGCAATTTATTTAGTTTTACTTTGTTCATAGAGAGATTAACGTAATATAAAGTCATAGATTTATCAATAAAAACTTAAAGAGAAAATTGGTCCAATGGAGATCTTTTTAAGCTTTTATAAAAGCGAAAAACATTATTGATAAAGTAGTATTAATAATGTATAATGAGTTTGAGATACATTTTGATAGTTAGGTGTTTTACTCTATTCTACATCGCTTGATGATAGAGAAGAGGTGATTTCTATGATGAAATTCATTATAGAAAGGGTAAATTCTAATGGAATTAATTGTTGCATTTGCAATGATTGTGTTATACACTATCATAGTTCTTAAAAAGAACTAACTTAAATGAAAACACCGAATCAACAATGAAACGGTGTTTTACTATAAACAAAAAGTTTAGAGTATGCACTTAACAAAGGAATATCAAGTGTATCTCTTTTTTATTATATGAAATTTCTTTCAACATATACATAATAGCATATG
>CAYYCR010000123.1:0-4876 GCA_964470385.1 uncultured Muribaculaceae bacterium
ATTATTTTTGTAGATAATTATATCTGCATAACCCTTATATTTGTGTCCCAATTTATATGTTTTTTCCAATTCTATTTTTTCCGGCTTATATCCTTGTCTCAAAAGGCGAATAATGCATTCTAATCTAACTATATTTTCTGGAGTATTAGCATTTAAAGCATCATCCTTATTAACTGTTATTTTATTACCATAATTTATCTTTTTATTCTCCAGGTCCACCAATAATTTGTAGTCATTGACTATTAACGAAAGACATTCAATTTTTCCATCTTCATATACAAATCCCACTTTTTTCAATTTATCAATTAAATCCATTTTACCACCTACTACAATAATTCTAACACAAATTCTAAAAAAAGAAAATAACCTAGCCATATTTTTTTTACCTTTTGAGTTGGGGAGTAATCTCATAAAAAAATTTCGTGCGGAAGTAGAAATTCAGTGCTGGCTGGACAATAAGTTTTACTCTCAATTCAACTTATTCTTATTCCACAAAATAAAAAATTGTGGTACAAAAGTAAAAATATTTTACATAAAAACTCTATCAATTTATAAACTGTACCCCATAATTCGGACAGTTAAAAAAAAACTATTAAAAAACTGTGAAAAATATAATAAACTAATATCTAGAAAAGAGTATCAATTTTTATGATTATAAATGTAACAAAAAAAGAAATTGCATTGCTAAAAATATTAAAAAATATAGAATTTTTAGAAAAACAAATAGAAGATACAATAACAATCAATGGAATAACATTAAATATTAGTATATTTAATATAATTCAATTTATAAAATCTTCTTATATAAATAGTAACAGTTTTGTTAACAAATCATAGTGAAAATCAATCATAAATTTTCCCTCTATAATACAAAACTTAATACTCTATTTCATATGTATTAAGTTCTTTGAAACTTCCTCTAATGCTTTTCCAATTTCTTTTGTTGAAACATATTCGTTTGCTTTCATTTGATAATGTTCTGTCTCTTTCATTTCTTTGGCTCTTTTGGATACAATATTCACTAATAAATATTTAGAACCAACTTGATTTAATAATTTATCAATTGATGGATAAATCATTCTATCGCCTCCTATTTTGATTGTAACTTAGAATTTGAATAGATGCAAGTATTCTTTTATAAATTGACACTTTTTGACAAATAATACGTTATAGAATTTTGAATTTCGAGTAATTGATCCTCTGTATAATACCTTTCTTTATTCATATTTTGAAATGTATAATATAGATTATTAATACCTATAATTTGATGTTCAGATGAATATGGAACATCAATAATACAAGTTTCTTTTTTAACAATTAATTTTTTTATTGTAAGATGAGCAATATTATTTTTGAGTTTACCTTCTAACTCTTCTAATTCTAAAAAGAAATTGGGAATCAACGAAGCAAATTTTCCACTTAATTGAAATGTGGGCTTATTTTCTCCTCCCGTAATTTGTCCTGTATAATCTAGCACTTTAAGCAAATATACTCCACTTTGTGTAAGACAAACAATAATTTCCTTATCAAAACGAAAAATAGCACTTTTGGAAACTTCTTTATTCAATATAAATTCTACCAAATTTAATTGTTCATTTTCCTCTGGACGTTGCTGAAAAACACGGAATAAGGAGTCTTTTGCACACTTTTTTGAGTTATGAATCACTTTCATAGAAATAGTGAAAAGTAACACGAGTAATAACAAAATAATAACAATAATCATCTGATAATTTCAAGAATCAAAGGTTTTGGTTCTATATAGTGAACACCGATTGTAAAACAATCTAAGATTCTTCCTATCTCCATATCTAATTCACCAATATATATTTTTAATAATTCCTCATCTTCTAAAACAAAATCACCAACTTTTTTCGTTAATACAATTCCAACGCCATAATCAATAAGGTCTTCTTTTTGATATCTTCCAGCACCAATTGCTCTTACAATTTCACCTAGTTCTAACGCATTAATATGATTAATATAACCTGATTTAGTACTCTTTACAGAAAATACCTTGAGTGCCAATGAAAGTTTATTTAAAGTTCCTCCTTGGGCTTTTACAAATTGTTCTAATTTTTGATATCCTTTTCCATTTTGGATATTCTCTTCTAATTTAATTCTAGCCTCTTCTTCTGGAATAGATTGGGCCATATGAACCATAATAGAACCCAATGTCATAATTAGTTCATAAACATCCTGATCATAATTTCCTTTTAAAAATTCAATACTTTCTTTTACCTCTAAAGCATTTCCAATATGGGTTCCTAGAGGCTGTTCCATATTGCTTAAAACACATACTACTTCTTTATCATATTTTTTTCCTATTTTTATCATAAGGTTTGCTAATAGATGGGCATCTTCTACCGTTTTCATCAAAGCTCCATCACCAACTTTGACATCAATGACCATTTTATCGGCACCACTTGCTAATTTTTTACTCATAATACTAGAGGCAATTAAAGGAATGGATTCCACAGTTCCTGTAACATCACGTAAAGCATATATTTTTTTATCGGCTGGAACTAAGTTTCCCATCTGTCCAACAAGGGCAATATGAATGTCACTAATTTGTTTTTTAAATTCTTCTAGCGACATAGAAACTCTAAAACCTGGAATGGATTCTAATTTATCAATTGTTCCTCCTGTATGTCCAAGTCCTCTGCCACTCATTTTTGCAACATTAATTCCTAATGAAGCAACTAGAGGTCCTAAAATCAAGGTCGTTTTATCTCCCACTCCTCCAGTCGAATGTTTGTCTACTTTAACTCCATCAATATCTGACAAATCTAAGGATTCTCCACTATGATACATCAAATCAGTTAAAGAAAGTGTCTCTTCTTCTGTCATACCGTTGATACAAATAGCCATCAATAAGGCACTCATTTGGTAATCTTTGATTGTTCCATTTACATACCCATTAACAGCATATGCGATTTCATCGGCATCAAGTTCTTGTTTTAATCTCTTTTTGTTAATAATTTCTACTATATTCATTTTATTCACCAACTCTATTATACATGAAATTAGGAAAAAGAAACAGAATAATTATCAATTCTAAGAGAAAAAGCAGATTTATTCTGCTCGTTTACTAGATAGGAATGTGACTTTTTCTGCGACTACTTCTACTACTTGTTTCTTACTTTCATCTTCTAGCTCAATATTCCTAGATTGGATTCTGCCTTTTACACCAATTAAATCTCCTTGTTTACAATATTCAACGGTGCTTTCTGCAACGCCTTTCCAAAGTACACAAGAAATAAAATCAGTATCATATTCGCCATTCACATTTTTATAACTTCTAGGAACTGCTAATGTGATATTGGTTACTTTCCTTCCACTATCGGTTTCACGAAGTTCTGGATCTCTTACCAGCCTTCCTACTAATACAGTTTGATTTAACATAAAAATTCCTCCTTTCGCTACCACTATAACCAATAAAAAAAAGAAAAGCAAATCAAACTTTTCACTTTTCTTTCTTTTAAATTCTACTAATTTAGAAAATCTGCTTAACAGATTTTCACAATTTTAAAATTTTTCACGATCAAATTTACAAAATTTCTACTTTTCACAATCTAAGTGATGAGTGAAACCGATAACTTCATTTGTACCTTCTTTTAATTTTAAGTCAGTAGTAGAAGTATCTTTACATTTTTCTAATTCTTTTAAATCGTAATCCGTGTATCCACCTTCATTAGATTTTCTTAAATCCTCTAATGAAACAACTGGATCAGTCAAGTATTTATTCATGAATTTTACATAATAATCCTTTGCATACTTTTCCATTACTTCCTCTTGTTTACTTTTAGCGGCTGTTCCTTTACCATCTGTCTTTTCATCATTTTTTTTCTTACCACAGCCAACTGCGAATAAAGATAAAGCTGCAACACTTACGATTAAAAACTTTTTCATCTTCATATTCTATCCTCCTTATTATCTCCATTATATCACAAATTTGAAAAATTAAAAGTACTTTTTTAATAATGCGTTCAATTCTACTGCATATTCCATTGGTAATTCTTCTCTAAAACGGTCAATAAAGCCCATAATGAGTAGTTCTTTGGCTTTTTCTTCGGTAAGCCCTCGACTCATTAAATAAAATAATTGTTCCTTATCTATTTTTGAAACAGTTGCTTCATGTTCTAAATAGGAACTTGTATTTTCAACGATATTTTTAGGAATGGTATCACTTTTAGAAAATTCATCTAATATAATGGTATCACATTTCACTGTACTTTTGGAATATTCTGCTTTCTTTCCAATCCGAACAGTTCCACGATAACTGGCGTTTCCGCCATTTAAAGCAATGGATTTGCTTATGATATTACTAGTAGTATGCGGTGCTAAATGGATCATTTTGGCTCCAGCATCTTGAATTTGCTCTTCCTTTGCTACGGCAATAGAAATACAGTTTCCTTTTGCATATGGACCTGCTAAAACACAACAAGGATACTTCATATTGGTTTTTGATCCAATATTTCCATCAATCCATTCCATTAATCCATTACTTTCTACAATCGCTCTTTTGGTTACTAAATTATAAATATTTGTAGCCCAATTTTGAATGGTTGTATAACGACATTTGGCATTCTTTCCAACATAAATTTCAACCACTGCTGCATGTAAGGAATCTTCCATATAAATAGGTGCTGTACAGCCTTCCATATAATGTAACTCACTTCCCTCATCAACGATAATAATCGTTCGCTCAAATTGTCCCATGCTCTTACTATTTATTCGAAAGTAACTTTGCAAGGGTCTTTCAATTTTAGTATGAGGTGGTACATAAATAAATGTTCCTCCACTCCATACAGCACCATTTAAAGCTGTATATTTATTTTCATCATATTTTACTAAATTGTTAAAGTATTTTTTGAAT
>CAYYCR010000124.1:0-4863 GCA_964470385.1 uncultured Muribaculaceae bacterium
TCGATTTCCTCTTTTACTGATTTTGGAAGTAATGATAAATCTATTTCTATGCTTTTATCAATGATTTCTTTAAATAAGTGTTTATCATCTTTCATTTTTTTGGCTCCTATCATTTTCTTTTCATACCCATTATAGCACACTTCCACTGATATTAGTACAAAAAAAGAACTTGGATATCGTAATACCCAAAGTTCCTCATTTAATCATAAAACTTACACCTTTCTTTTCATTTTTTACAACAATTTCATATTTGAATAATGCAAGTGTCTTCTTTATAATAGATAGTCCTAATCCAAATTGTCCTTTGATTCCTTTCTTGTAAGGAGTGAAGATATCGTTTAATATATTAGGATCAATATTGGGTCCATCATTATAAAATACGATACGATGATTTTTAATTGTTACTTTGATTTGTTTTTCTGCATATCTAATGAAATTGTTTAACATATTGTCAATAATTGCTTCCCACATATCTTCGGTTCCTTTAAATATGGTTGTCTTGTCCCCAATATAAATTCCCCAATTGACATCTGGTCTTTGCACTTTAAATTTTTCAATCGATTTTTTTAATATATTAGATATATCAATTTGTTTATCTTGATAATATTTCAAGTCTTTCATATAATTTAATTTATTTAAATATAGTAAGGAGTGTACTTTAATTTCTAATTTTTCGACTTGTTCTTTGATAACTCGATTTCCCGTTTCTTGGTTTTCAATGCCATCTTCCATGGCTTCTATATATGATTTTATTACAGTGAGAGGAGTTTTAAAATCATGGGAAATGTTTTGATACATCTGATTTTTATATTCTTCTTGTTCTCTTAGAGTTACTTTCATATCATCGATTGCATTTGATAAGGCTTGTAACTCATCAATGGTGTTATATTGATAATGATCTACATAGTCATCATTATCGAGGTTGTCGATTTTGTCTTTTAAATGTTCAATCTTTACAATTAATCTTCTACTCCAAAGAATAATAAGAGCAGTAATTAATAATAAAGTTAATAGTAAAATAGGAAATATTGTATAAAGTATATCCTCGCGGATTTTATTAATATAATTGTTATTTGTAAGTGCTACTTTAGTAACATACTCGTTACTAGATTGGTAATAATAATAGGTTTTTCCTAGATAAATAAATTTACCATAGTTTTTTTTTATGTTTTTTAAGATTTGTTTGGGTGTTGCTTTAATAATCGTTTGTAAATTATCAGATACTGCTACTTTATTTTCGTTTGTAAAATAAAGATAGGCAATGTCATTACTGATAACATCATCATTAAAATCTGGTCGTATCAATTCTAGTGGCTGTTTTAAATAATTATAGATATTTCTTTCGTAAACAGGAAGTAACACTTTAGGTAGCAAAATTCCTAAGCTGAAAAATATGATACCTATAATTAAAATTGCCATAGATAATAATTGTCTAAATAAACTATATTTTATAGATTTCATGTCAATCGATACCCAAATCCGTATAATGTTTTAATATGAACATTAGGCATTTTTTTTCGAAGTCTTCTTACTAAGTCATCTACAACACGGTCAGTTCCAAAGTAATCTTCTCCCCATACATGCTTTAAAATTTCTTCTCTACTAAATGATTTATTTTTGTTATTTAAAAACATAATTAATAAGTCATATTCTAATGAGGTAAGAATAATTTCTTTTTCATTTTGATAGACAAGTCTTTTATTAAAGTCAATATCATACCCCTCATACTCTATTTTTGAGGTTGTTTTCGTATAAACACGTTTCATAAAGTTATTGACTCTAAGCACTAATTCTTTCGGAGAATATGGTTTGGTAATGTAATCATCACTTCCTAATTCTAAACCAATAATTTTATCTAAATCTTGATCTCTTGCTGAAGTAAAAATCACTGGAACTTCTTTACTATTTTCTCTAATTTTTTTAATTAAATCATAACCACTAATGGAGTCACCTAACATAATATCTAATATCCATAAGTGAATGACTTCTGTTCCTATATAGTTCATGGCATCTTCACCATTATAAAAATTTATAACTTCATAATTTTCTCTTTCTAAATAGGACTTAATTAAATTATTTAGATTTTCTTCATCTTCTACCAAACAAATCCGATACATTTTTACACCTCGTTTAATAGTATAACACTAATCGTTTCTTTTTTCTACTATATCACCCTTTCTTTCATTTTTTAGGAGTGTATTTGTTATATTCTTTTGTATTTATAGTTTTGTTTATTTTTTCTTTCTTCTTCCTTTATCACCTCCACTGTATTCAGTATACTAAATAATTGTGGATAAAATTTGATAACATTATGGGAAATTATGTAAAAGAAAAAACTAAAGTTTTTTTACTTTAGTTTTATGGATTTAATGGAGCATCTTCAAATAACCAAGTTCCATCTGCTTGTTTTGTTGCAAGTATTTTTTTACTTCCAGTTCCATCTACAATATCAAAAGTGAAAGCTGCTGCTGTTGGTTCGATTGTAAATACTCTACGATTTTCATCATATGGCTCTGATGATGGTAATATTACTACCTCAGTACCTTGATATTCAACATCTACTTTAGCATCATATTTGATTGTAACTACTAATGTATCTGTACTAGCAAATTGATTTGTAAAAGTCATTTGAACTGTTTCATCTACATCTTTTCCATTCATCCAAATAATAAATGCCGTATTACTAGTAATTCCATAGTTACTTAAATTAGTTGTATCCATAGTATAAGGAGCTGCTACTGTAATATATTGTGGATCAATTCCAAAATCAAATACCAATCCATATCGTTCTGTTGTTCCAAGCATAGCTTTGTTTTCTACTACTGTTACTTCTGAATTTCCATTATATGATACTGTAATTGCATTGTTGTTATAATTAAGTTCATCTTGAGTAACAGGATCAACTTGCGTTAATTTAGTAACAGAATTAAGTGTTAATGTTGGATAATTAACTTTGATATTAACTGTTCCTACTACTGTTTCATCATCAATTTTCTTAAATGTCAATTGACGATCTTTCGCATCCACCCACACAACAAATGCAGTATCCGTTGTTGCACCTAATCTTCTTGCGTCACTAATATCTATAGTCTCAATTTGATAATCAGTTCCTTGAATCGTACTTGGATCTACACCAAAGTCAAGTATTAATGCAATCCATTCTTTACTAATAGTTGTACTATTTGCATAAGAAGTTAATGGTTGCTTTTTCGTAACGGTAATGGTATTTCCAACTTGTACTACATCAATTGCTTCTTGATTATGTTTGATTTCAGTAAAATATGGTTCTGATGATGATATGCTATCTAGCTTTATTGTTTCAGCTTTCTTTAATTCTAATACTGGAATCCAAATAGCTTCTAACTTGATATCTCCTACAACGATTGTGTCAAAATCAAATGGTAATCCATTATAAACCCAACCAGCAAACTGATAATTTTCTTTTACCAAGTCTAAAGGTCTTACTACTTTTCCACCCTCTACTACTTCTTGGGTATAAGCAAGAGTATTGCCATCATAAAATGTTACTTGATATTTTTTTATCACAGGAGTAACTGGTTCTTCTATTACTGGTTTCTCTACTACTGGTTTTTGTACAGGTGGTTTTGTAGCTGGTTTTGAAACTGTAGTTGTTGGTCTTGTCGTTGATGTTACTGGCACATCATTTCTTACTACAACATTAGCTTTCCAAACAGCACTCAAAGTAATATTTTTTTCCACTTTACTATTAAAGTCATAAGCTTTTCCATCCAATTCCCATTCTACAAATGTATATCCACTTCTAGTTGGGTTTTCAGGTTTTTTCGCTTTTTCACCTTTTTCTACTTTTTGTTCCGTTACAGAACTTCCACCATTGCTATCAAAAGAAACAGTATATTTGATATTACTTACTTTAAGCCATTTTGCTTCTAACTTGATATTCTCATCAATCTCTTTTGTAAAATCAAATTTTTCTCCGTCATAATACCAACCGATAAATTCATAGCCCTCTTTTGTTGGTGCTTCTGGTTCTTCTAGTTTTTCTCCTTTTTTAATTTTTTGGTTTTCCACTTGGGTTCCACCATGACAATCAAATGTAATTGTTAATTCATTTGTCTTTCCACTTTGAACAATGATAAATATTAAAAGTGCTAGTAAAAGAATTAAAACAACTGCAATGATTAATTTCTTTTTTTCTTTCATTTCTATCCCTCCATCCTATGATAAAGACGGTTTGAAACTCCCCCCTGACTTTATCTACACATATTATAAAAAAGGAATCGACAAAAGTCAACAATTTTATCTTTTTTGTTGTTGTTTTTCAATGATTTTTTTTAATTTGAATTTTTTTTGTTTCCATTTTGGTATTTTTTTAGAAAAATTTGGAATTTTTTGATACTTCATTTTGGATTAAATTTTAGCCGTTTTTTATTTAAAATTATCTTTAAATATTAAAATGATATTCTTGCTTTTTGTTTTTCTGAGATCATTTATTAACAAATAAAATGTTTATTAGAAACATATAGAATTTGATTATACATTATCATGAACAATGTAACAAATTCAGTTCCTGTATCCGTTCTATTGGAAATTTTTTATATCTATAAAAAAAGATAATTCCTATATGCATTATTAATATCAAAAGCATATAAAAACATCTTCATTTTTAACTAATTCTTATTTTAACTTTAAAGCTATGAATTTTCTTATTTCATTTGATTAAAATTTTGAATTTCCTTTTTTGAAAGATTCGTTGCTTTCATAATGAGTTCCATGGGTACTCCCTCTAATAATAAATTCTTTGCTGTTTTTAATATTCCCATTCTTTCACCCTTTTTTTCGCCTTGTTTTTCACCTATTTTTTCACCCTCTATTCTTCCCTCT
>CAYYCR010000125.1:0-4844 GCA_964470385.1 uncultured Muribaculaceae bacterium
AAAAATGAAGCAGTATTTTATGGCGATAAAGGTTATATTGTTGTTCCATATTATCGAAATAATTGGTTATCTTTTGATAATCTTTTTTTATTAAATGAGCATATGTTTCTAGTGTTTCTGTTGAATCAGCATGTCCTAAAAAGTTAGATACAGCTGTAATAGGAGTAGATGCTGATATTAATGCACTTGTACAACTATGTCTAAAGTCATGAATTCTAATTCTTTTTAGACCAGCTTTACTTGCATATAAATCACGTCTACTATAAAACTGATGAGTTGTAATAGGTTGATCATCACCTAGAACAAACCAAGATAATTTAAATTTCTTAAATGTTTCATTACTTTTCTTAAGTTTTAATAAATCATTTAATAATACATCCGGAACAGGTATTGTTCTATTAGATGAATTTGTTTTAGGACTTGATATATACCATTCACTATCTTTATTGTTAGTAGAAGGATTTAATACTTGTTGGCAAACAGTTAAAGTATGATTATTAAAATCAATATGTTTCCATTGTAATCCTCTAGCTTCAGATCTTCTCAATCCACAATAGAATAATATTTGAAATAAACATCTATCTCTTAAATCATCTATTACAGATAAGAATTTATAAAATTCATCTGGATCATAGAAATCCATTTCTTTCTTAATAGCACCTGGTGTCTTAAAAGGTTCCATTCTGTTATAAAACTTTCTAAGATTAAAATCCCATTGTTTTTCTGCAAAGTTTATTACTTGCTTTATAAATTTTTGTATATCAGTTTTATATCTATCACATAAATTAGTTTTATTCATTTGATTTCTCCATTTTTGATATAGATTCCAATCTAAATTAACTAATTCAACATTATCTAGTAAGCCCATATATACCATTCTATCTCTATAAGTTTTTAGAGTAGAATCTTTTATTTTATCTTTTTGATAATCATAATATAGTGTATATGCTTCTTTAAAAGTCATATGAGGATTTACTTCTAATTCCTTATATTTATTTAAATATTCTTCTTCTGCTTTAATAGCTTCTTTTTCAGTCATAAAAGCAGGGGATTGATATTGATGCCTTTTACCATCTAATCCATAACTATATTGTATGAATACCCAAGATCTTCCATCTTTTGTTATTTTATTTGCTTTGAGTTGTCTTACGGACATTTAATTATTACCTCCTTTATGTTCCGTAAAATATCGACATACGCCTATATTTTAACATTTATTTTAATTTTTTTATAATCGTTTATCATTTTTATCAAAAAAAGATAACTATTTTGTTTATAGTTATCTTACTTAAATCTTGCTTATATTTTACTTAAAGTTCAAAGTCATCAGATTTATTATATTCTTGCTCTCTACTATGAGTAGGGGCTTTATAATAAGGTATTTCTGCATATTTAAATAATTCTCTTTCTTTATCAGTATCTTTAGCTACATCAAATACATCATGTTTTGTAAATATTTCTTGATCATATACTTCTTTTACTGCATCTGCAGTTTTATCTTGTACTATAGAGCTACCAATTTCTAATAAAGTTCTAAAGAATTCTTTTATAAATATTATTAATACATCTAGTGTATCTTTAATTAAATTACCATCACTTTTTAGTTCAGATAAATCTAATTTTAACTGTTCATTTAAAGTTTGTAGATTTTTAACTTTAGATTTTAAACTTGCTATAGTTGTCTTTTGTTCATTAATAGTATGTTTCTGTTCTTTATATGTTTTACCAGATTTTAATTTTTTATTTTCTTGCTTTAAAACATCTATAGTATCTTGTTTAGATTCTATAGTTATATCTTTTTGCTTAAGTTCTTTATCTTTATTTAAATTAGACTTAGTAATTTCTTTTGAATAGTCAGATAAGTTATTAATATCTTTATCCTTATAACCTAGTATTTTACCTTTTTCAGGGTTTAGAAGGGGATTTGTATCAACATCTTGTATTTTATCAATATAAGATATTTCTACGTTATTAATAGCCTTATTTTTATCTAATTAAAGTGATAATAATCTGTTTTGTTCTTTTAAATCTTGAAGTTGTTTTTCTGCTTTAGTTAGATGAAGTTTATTGGCTCCAATTTCACCTCTATCAAGATTAAATCCTTTTTCAGTTATAAATTTATTATAGTCGTCTTGAATTTGTGCATAGGATGTTTTAAATCCTTTACTTTTCCAAAATTGATCTGAATTTAGAAAATTACCATATTCAATTTCATATACATTTTTACCATTTCCATCTTTCTTTTGGATAGGAATCATTTTTTCAGAACCGTCTTTAGTTATATATGGTTTTAAAACTTGATGACCTTTTTCATCTGTTTCAAATACTTTTCTTTTTACTTCATGAACTACAGGAGTAAAGTAGAATTGAAGATGAGGAGTATTTTCATCAAAGTGAATAGCAGAGTAGACTACATTTTCTTTTCCAACTAATTCACTTAAAAATTCATTTGAACTTCTGAAATATTCCATAACTTTTTCAGGAATATCATTTTCATTTTTAATAACTACTTTTTGTATTGGTTCTCCTATATGTTTTCCTTCCGTATGAACTTCACCAGTATCTTCAAATTTCATACCTAATGATTTAAAAAATTCTTGACCACTTGTTACTACACATCCATTTAGTAGATTAATCTTTTTATTATTTTTATTAAATTCTACATTATTATTTTTAAGAGTTTTGTATGTTGAACTAGCTAGATCTGAACTACATAATGGAACAAATTCTACATTAAATTTAGTTCGTTCTTTATCATAGCTTCCTGTACCTTTTCTTTCAGTAAGTTCTTTACTTAAACCTCCAATGTCTGCTGATTTAATCTTATTTGATATTGTTAATACTTGATATCCATCAAACATTTTATTAATCCTTTCATATAAATAATGACGTTATGACATTATATTGGTAGGTAGGATTAGAGAGGAAGGTCAATTTATGACCTATCTCACTAGGGCATAGCCCGAATGTGAGTCAAGGGGAACCCTTAAAATCCCATTTCTTGTTTAATCGCAAAGACTTAAGATAGAACTTAAGCCTAAGCTAATAAACAAGTGATTATTTATCTTACGAGTAAATAATCAGAAACTGATTCATTATCGCCACTTTCATTTCTTCGAAACAAAACGTGCCACATTACTCAGTTTCATTAAGTGAAGGTTCTTCAAATGTAGCATGATAAAATCTATTATCAGCAGTTCTACATTTGGTAATATGAACACCTTCACTTTCTAAGAGTTCGATGCAATTATTTAATAATCTTCCGAACCTCTTAGGTGACATCGGTATGTTTGCTTTTAATACTATATCGGTACAAGTGAAATCTATTTCTTTTTGACTAGCAACATACTTGATGAACGATGTCAATTCATATGATAATTCATCTTCTTCTATAGAATTAATTTTCTTAAAATTAAGATTATCTGCTTTCTTTAATTGGATGTCTAATTCTGGAAAGTCTCTATTAATAGTTTGTAGTTTAACATACTTTTTACTTTCCTTATTTTCTATTAAGGTAATTCTTCCATCAACTGTAGCATCAAATGCAACACTTCCTAAAGTTTTACCTAATTTATTTAAATGATGTGTAACTAAAAATGTTACATTGTATTTATCGCAATAAGTTCTTAATTTTGGAAATACTTGTTGAGATACATCTTGATAATTATTAATATCATATTGTACTCCAAAATCAATATCCTTTAACATGTCTAATATAATTAATTTACCATTGTGTTCTTCTGCAAAGGCTTTAATATCTAATTCCATATCTCTTAATGATATATTTGTTTTGTTATCTCTATCGATTACAAATAAATTATCATTGTCTATCGATAATCCTTGGAATTCTAGACGTTCCCTTAATTGACCTTTATCAGACTCTGTGGTAATATATAAAACAGGTGAGGGATTTACTTTGTATCCTAAAAACGGAGTTCCGTTACAAACGGAGCAGGAAAGTTGCAGTGCCAACATAGACTTTCCTACCTTTGGATTAGATACTAATAGATACACACCTTTAGACTTCATTAGGTTGTTTACTATGATGTCTTTTTTTATGCTTGTATCTATTTGATTAATTGAACTAAGCAATACTAACATCTCCCTTCAAACTTTTGTCTCTTGATTCAAGATATTCAATATCTATATCAAGTAACTTAACAACTTCTTGCATTGGAACAGCATTCTTTGGAACATATCTTCCTTCGCTTTCTAATGCAGTTTTTATTTGATTTTTAATCTTAAGTGCCGAGTTTCTACCAACTCCTGCTAACTTCATAAGATCGTTTAGATTGCACCAATGTTGTGCTATTAATTGTAAAGTTTCATTTGCGGTCATATAACACCTCCTTATAATTCGTACATATTTTTAATTTTTTCATATTCTTTATCTATTTCTTCTTTAAATGAATCAATAGGTTGAACAGATATATGAAGACCAATATATGAATCTTTATTTTTCACTTCTTCTAATCCATTAAAATGTGCATAATCAAATTTTTCTAATTCTTTAGAACATTCTATTACTTCATTTCTAGTAGTAGGGTCTAATAATAATCTTCTTAATGATTTAGTTACGTCATAACAGATTAAACAATATAGTCCTTTAGCTCCTAAAGATAATTCAGTATTATGAAGAACATCTTTTCTAATTTGAGTAAAATATCTTTCATTCATTTTTACACCTCCTTTCTTAAATAGGGTAGTGTGCTCTGATTTTAGTTATTAATTATAACTTGGTATATTAGTCATACCATAACTCCAATTTGCCAGTGTTTGGTTATTTAACAGCCTTGCCTTTTTTACTTAATGGCATATCGGCGATTTCCACTAAGACTAAATTT
>CAYYCR010000126.1:0-4797 GCA_964470385.1 uncultured Muribaculaceae bacterium
TGATCTACTCCGTCTTAAAATTTTAGCATAATCAACTAACTTGAAGAAGAACCAATAAAGTGTGTAAGTTGAAAAAACGAGCACACTTTATTTTACACTCTCATTTTTGACCGATATTAAACCAATCAAATGGTGTACCATCAGTTTGAACGAGCATACCTTCACATTCTTTTCTTTTTCTTCTTCTATGAGTTTTTTTATCTTCAATATTTAGAATTTTTTTAGTATAATCAGTATGAGTCATTTAATCAGAACCTTTCAATGTTTTATTGTACAATTACATTGTATCACAATTTCTGATATGACTCTTTTTTATAAACTAAAATAGTGTCAGTAAATTTTACTCACCAACACTATTTATTATAGAACCAAAAGAAGTAACAACATACTTCTTTTTTTAATATTCTACATACTGATCAATATCGTAGACAGTACCATTAATTTTTAAATAAATATAATACTTTCCCTTTAATCCAAGGTCATTGATATATTTCGTTACTGTAATTCCATTTTTTTGTTCCTCTTCATTAAAAACATCAACACACATTGCTGTATATGGTTTTTTAGAAATAATCATATCATATGTTTTTTTATTAAATAAACTATCTAATATAATTTGAACTTTATCATTTTTTTTGAATGCCCCTTTTATGACTAAACGATCCGCTTCTTTTGTAATCTCTAAATTGTACTTTTCAAACAGATTTTTATCTTCCTTACTAAATAAGAAAAATGGCTTTTTAGAACTTGTTTCTGTTTTTCCCATATTTCCAATTCTAGTACCTGTACCAACTAGATATTTATCATTTCCATACAAATTCATTTTTTCTACTCGGTAATAATTAGTTGGAATCTCCATTTTAAAGATAGGAACATTATCTTGTAATTCTACTAAAATACTATTTAAACGATCGACATTACCAAAACCTGCTGGATCATTATTTACTTTTCCATCAATCATAGAGTGTCCACCGGATAAAATTAGATAATGATTAGAACCTAAATAATCAACGTCAGAAATATAAGGAGAATAAAAATCGCTTCCTAAGACTTTCCCATATTCAAATACTTGAGATACGGTTCTAGAATTATAATCAATATGATAGATAACACCTCTACTGTAATTATTATCTGCTGAAATAGTCTCCTCTTTTACTTTAGAACGATTGTTCCCATTATCAAATAAGAATAAATCACCATTTGGTAAAATCATTGCTGCATGTTGTGCATATTGATATTCAAAATTGTCCCCTGTAGGAGTTAAAAAGTATTTTTTAAAACCGTCACTCCAATTGGTTGGATCTCCTAAAATCCAGTTAATTTCTAATGTATTATAATCAATATTTAAAACAATATCTTGATGTCTTCCTGATAAAGTAATGGAATTCGTTTTTTCATCATACCAAACCGAATTATTATGAAACCAATCATAATCAGTGGTATATAGATTTTGTCCCTCCTTGGTAGGAAGAATATCCTTTAAATCAATTGTTTTTACAATATCTCCTGTAACTCGGTCCATTTCCACAATGACATCTTCTACAGTGCCATCTGAAAAATCATTACTAGCAACGAGTAGGTTTCCAGAATTTAGTTCAAATACATCATGATGATAACCTCCAGGTAAATTGTATTCATAATAAATTTTTCCAAGTAAATCCATTTCAACTAATCCGGTTGTATAATAAGGGGGATTGATAAGACGATTGCTACTTAATAACAAATGCCCGTTTTGAAGTTTTTTAATGTCCCAAATAAAATTCCCTTTTAAATACCATCTAACATCCCCATTTTTATCAAAAGCAGCTGTATATCCAACGGATGATGGAGTAAAAAAGTATAATTCATTTGTAAGAGTCTTGCTATCATTTTGAACGATACTAGGAACAACGAAATTGTCTGGTAATTTTTCTGTTTGAATCGTTAATGTTGTCGTTTTCCCATTAACGGTAAGAATTACTTTATTTTCTGTATCAGCATATAATCCATATACAGGCAAATAATGTTTTTTACCTGGCGTAAATGTATTGGAAATGGTTGTTTGTTCATCCTTGCCTACAACTGTAACTGTAGGTGTGGTAAGATCTTTGGTTTCAAAAATAATAAGAGCAGATAGGGGAGATAGTTCATATGGATTTAAAATGATTTTTGGATTTTCGAATGTATAATTTCCACTATCCGCTAAAAAAGAAACTTCCAATTTGTTTTGTGAAAGTAAAATATCATCACTTACTTTGACTGGTTTTGCTTTATCAACAAAGTGAAAAATCAAAATAGAACAGGTACAAGCAATTACTACTAATAATATTAATTTATATGTTGTTTTCATAAATCCTCCTAAATAAGTCTCAGTTCTTGTTCTGTGTAAAAAGGTTTCTTTTTGTCAATACGGTCATAAAATAAAATTCCGTTTAAATGATCAATTTCATGTTGAAAGGCAAGAGCCAAATCTTCTCTAGCACGAACTTTAATTTTATTTCCGTCAATATCGTATCCCTCTACAGTAACTCTAGCATGTCTTTTTACGTGTCCTTCTACTTCGCGATTCACACTCAAACATCCCTCTCCTGCTTCTGCTGCAATCATTTCGTTGGAATAGCTAATGATTTTAGGATTGATAAATACATAATCTTCAAAGATTCCCTCACTTACCTCATATACAATAACGATAATTCTTTTATTGATTCCAAGTTGTGGATAAGCAAGTCCCATTCCTGGACGCAAATCATATTTTTTTTCGTATTCTTCAATTTGACTATACGTTAAATGGTCAATCATTTGTTTAATTAATTTTTTATCATCTTCTGTAATAGGAAAGATTACATCACTACTGATTTTTCGTAATCGTGGATCTTTCTCGTCTAATATATCTAGTTTTTTAAACATAATATCAACTCCATTTATTATTTTATCATAAAATTACTATTTTTTTTCGCTTTTTGAACAAAAAAAGGAAGAATTATCTTCCCAAAGAATAGATTAGACTTAGTTATTAAAAGCACGAGCTCCAATAACAATTACTAATAAAATGAATAGGACTAAGATGATAGCAGCACCATATCCAGCACCACCGTATCCATAGCCTCCACCATAAGATGGGTAGCCAGAACCACAGCAGCAGTTGTTTCCATATCCACTATATCCACCATAGTAATACATGATAATCCCTCCTATCTAATCTATTATATTGTATTAAAAATGCCAAATAATGTTTATGAAATTTACCTATTTTTGAAAAATTGATTGTGGGATAATCAAATATGTGTTATGATTAAAAGTAAAGTAGGTGGTATGATGATTAAACAGTTGAGACATAACTTACGTGATCTTGATAAACCATTACTAGTAATCACTGTGGCTTTCTTTTTGTTTGGATTGTTGAATATTGTAACAGCTTCTTCTCGTGAAGCGGTTGTAAGATATGACGCATCAATGTATCATTACTTTTTTCAGCAGCTAAAAATGTTGTCCATTGGTCTTGTAGGTTTTTTAATCATTATTAATATTGAAACCAGTGATTATCCTTTTTACGCCTTGCTTGGATTTTTTATTGTACTAGGGTTACTTATTTATTTATCACTGACAGGAGAGACGCACAAGGGAGCTTTAAATTGGATACGTATTAAAGGATTTTCTTTTCAGCCAAGTGAGTTTGCCAAACCCATTATTATTGTATTGCTTTCTTGTTTGTTTGAACGGTTTTCTAAAAAACTTAAGAATAAGCGGATCCCTCATTATGATATGATTGCAGTGATATTAATTGTAGGTCTTTTGATTCCTGTAATTGTCTTTTTTCAAAAAGATTTTGGGACAATGTTGATTTTAATGGCGATTTTCTTTTGTATGTTTTTTGCGAGTCCTATTAGTAGAATGGAAAAGATAAAAACGTTTTTATTATTGATTATGGTAGGAATTACTGGTTGTGCGATTATGATTATGGTAAAAGGGCATATTTTATCAGAAGCTCAAATGGCAAGATTCAATTTTTTTAATCCATGTGCAAGATATGAAAGTGGAGGTTACCAAGTTTGTAATGGTTTTATTGCTTTTAATGATGGCGGGTTAACGGGTTTAGGAATTGGAAAAAGCAAACAGAAGTATTCTTATATTCCAGAACCTCATACGGATAGTGTTTTTGCAATTATTGGAGAAGAGTGGGGATTTTTAAAGAGTACGGTTATTTTTATCGCCTATGCTTTTATTTTAAAGAGAATATTAGATTTGGCTTCGAAAGCGAATACGATTCGTGGAAAGTTTATTTGTTTGGGGGTTGCTACTTATATTTTTTCCCATGTTTTAATTAATTTAGGTGGTTTATTTGGTGTGATTCCGTTAACAGGTGTGCCTTTGCCGTTTTTATCTTATGGGGGAAGTTTTGCAATATCTCTTATTGCTTCTCTTAGTTTCGTGCAAAGGGTTCATATTGAAACAAAAAATCAGAAAATTAGTATCGGAGGAAGAATATGAGAATAAAAAGAGGTTTTACATTAATAGAGTTGTTAGTAGTTATAGTGATACTTGCTGTAATAGCTTTAATTGCAACTCCTATTGTATTAAGTATCCTAACTAAAGTTAGGAAAAGTGCATTTCAAGATAGTGCGTATGGAATCATGGAAGCAGCCAAAAGTTATTATGCAGAGAGTATACTAGAAGAAAATAATCCAGTAGATCAAGTGTTTTCATTTGAAGAGGGAGTAACGAATGAATTATCGTATAGTGGTTCGAAACCAAAAGGTGGAATATTAACACTTAGTAAAAGTGGAGAAATTGCACTCGCTATTCATAATAATGAATGGT
>CAYYCR010000127.1:0-4790 GCA_964470385.1 uncultured Muribaculaceae bacterium
AACATTGAGTAAATCTTTTATGACAACTTATGATGAGTCAGGAAATATTGGAAAAAGGTATCGTAGGCAAGATGTAATAGGAACACCATTTTGTATTACGATTGATGATGAGACTTTAAAGAATAATACAGTGACAATTCGTAACCGTGATACGATGGAACAAATTACCGTTCCTTTAGAAGAAATTGTTGGTTATGTGGAAGAACGAATAAAATTTTAAAGAAAAAATTCTCATTTATTATAATTTCAAACTTTAGTAGTAAATAAAACTCAAAATCACTTAATTTGACACTTTTCATGTAAAGTGTCTTTTTTTCGCTTTTCTTTTTCTAGAAAAACAGTGGAAAACTATTTACAAAAATATCGTTTCTAAGGTAAAATAATGGTAGCTAGTGGGTATAAGTGGTTAAAAGTGGGTGATTCTATAATGCTAATGGGTGAATATCATCATAATCTTGATGAAAAAGGAAGAATAATTATTCCATCAAAAATTAGAGAAGAAGTAGGAGAAATATTTATTTTGTCTAGAGGACTCGATAAATGCCTATTCATCTATCCAAAAAATGAATGGAATCATATGATAGAAAAATATAAAGAATTACCAAATACCAAAGAAGCTAGAAACTTTATGAGATTTTTACTATCTGGTGCAACAGAATGTAGCTTTGATAAACAAGGCAGAATTAATATTCCAAACCCACTAATGGAATATGCCAACTTAGAAAAAGAATGCGTTGTTATTGGGGTAAATGACCACTTAGAATTATGGAATGAAGAAGAATGGCAAGACTTTATGGATACTAATGAAAGCGAGTTTTCTCTTATGGCTGACCATTTATTTTCTAATAACTTAAATGGATAAAGGAGGTTCTATGCATAAAAGTGTATTACTAGAAGAATCAATTCAAAATTTATCACTCAAAGAAAATAGTGTGATCGTGGACTGTACACTAGGATTTGCAGGACATAGTAGTAAGATATTAGAAAAAATAAAAAATGGGAAATTATATGCCTTTGATCAAGACCCAACGGCCATAGAAGCTAGTAAAAGTAGATTAGACAAAATCGCTTCTAACTACGAAATTATAAACTCTAACTTTGTGCATTTAAAAGAGGAATTACAAAAAAGAGGGATTCAAACCGTAAATGGAATTTTATTTGATTTAGGAGTTTCCAGCCCTCAATTAGATGAAGCCGAAAGAGGATTTAGTTTTCATAAAGATGCCAAACTAGATATGCGAATGAACCCTAACCAAACCTTATCAGCACATACAGTAGTAAATACCTATTCTTATGAAGAACTCGTGCGTATTTTCTACACATATGGAGAAGAAAAATATAGTACAAGTATTGCCAAAGCAATTATAAAAAATAGACCAATCGAAACTACTTTAGAATTAGTAGAAATTATAAAAGCTAGTGTTCCAGAAAAATATCGTAGAGAAAAACATCCAGCAAGAAAGGTATTTCAAGCCATTAGAATAGAAGTCAACGATGAATTAAATGTATTAGAAAACGCTTTGTACCAAGCTTTAGACATTCTAGAAGTGGGGGGAAGAATTTGTGTTATTACATTTCATTCATTAGAAGATAAAATTGTAAAAAAAATATTCAAAGAGGCAACTTCTATGGATGAGGCTTTGAAAAAACTTCCTATCATTCCAGAAGAATTAGAAGCAAAATTTAAAATCGTCGCAACCATCGAACCAAACAAACAAGAACTAGAGGATAACAATCGTGCTAGAAGTGCGAAACTAAGAGTAATTGAAAGAATAAAAAGGTGATAAACATGGCAAAAAAGAAAGTGAGAAGAATTCGTTTTACCAAAGGAGAACGACTCGTATATGTCAGTGCAATCATTGCAACATTAATGACATTTGTTCTTCAAGTTTTTTGTAGTGCTAGTGTAGGAAACCTAAATATGGATATCGAGGATATTCGTTATCAAATTACAGAACAAGAAAAGAAAAATGAAAGCTTATCGATGAAAGTTAGTGAATTAACTTCATTTGATAAAGTAAAAGATATTGTAAATGAAATGGGTTTAGCTTATAATAATGATAGTATTGTTGTTGTAAGCGAATAAGAAGGTGAAGCATATTGGAAAAGAAAGAAGCTAAAAAACAAAATTGGAAATATCCAAAGAGAATTTTTTATCTCTTTCTTTTTTGTATTATGTTACTCTACATTCAGTACGGTTACTTATCACTTTCTCCCGTTGTTTATGGAGAAAATATGGAAGAATTTGCGAGAAAACGGGATACCGCTAAAACCATATTATCAGCCAAACGGGGTTCTATTTTAGACCGTGACGGCAACACCTTAGCCCTTAATGTGACTTCTTATACGGTGATTGCTTATTTAAATCCAGAGCGGACAACCGATGAAAATCATCCATTACATGTTGTGGACAAAGAAAAAACAGCTGAAGCACTTGCACCTGTTCTTTCTATGGAAAAAGAAGCTATTTTAAAACTACTTAATACCAAAAATGCTTATCAAGTAGAATTAGGTCCAGGTGGAAGAGGAATCAGTGAACTGAAAAAGGAAGAAGTTGAAAACCTAGGACTTGATGGAATTGATTTTATAGAAAATACCAAACGATATTATCCAAATGGAAATTTTGCTTCTTATATTGTCGGTTATGCTAAATCTTATCCAATTAAAGTGGATAAAGAAACCGGAGAAGAATTAACCGAAGAAGAAATCGAAGAAAATTTAAAAGAAAATCCAGATTATAAATGGCGAAATACAGAAAAAATTGTTGGAGAACTCGGCATTGAATTAGAATATGATGATGGATTAAAAGGTGTTGATGGAAAACTCATCTATCAAAGAGATAAATATGGATATAAAATTCCTGATACCAA
This sequence comes from uncultured Muribaculaceae bacterium, assembly GCA_964470385.1. Lineage (GTDB taxonomy): Bacteria > Bacillota_I > Bacilli_A > RF39 > UBA660 > MGBC102946. The sequence goes on from CAYYCR010000127.1 coordinate 2,871, forward strand.
AGAAGAGAGGATTGATGAGATAGATGGAAATGATATTTATCTAACCATTGATTCCGGAATTCAACGTTTTGTAGAGGGGGCTTTAAAAGAAGTATCAGCAGTCTATACTCCTGAATGGATGATGTTGACCATTATGGATGCTAAAACTGGAGACATTTTAGCTACATCTTCTACTCCGTCGTTTGATCCAAATGTAAGGGATATTACCAATTATGAAAATCCTCTTACTTCTTATCTTTATGAACCAGGTTCTACCATGAAAACTTATACTTATATGTGTGCAATGGAAAAAGGAACTTATAATGGAAGTGCAACTTATGAATCAGGTACTTATAAAATAGGGGATGACTTTATTCAGGACTGGAATAATGGAAAAGGTTGGGGAACGATTACCTTTGATAAAGGATATGAATTTTCTAGTAATGTTGGGGCAACTACGATTGTCAATCAATTTATTACAAGAAATGAACTAAAAGATTGTCTTATGAAGTTTGGTTTTGGAAAGCAAACAGGAATAACCTTACCAAGAGAATTAGCTGGAAGTCTTAACTTTACATACCCAATTGAAGTAGCAGCTGCTTCTTATGGACAAGGAATTACAACGACAGCCATTCAACAGCTTCAAGGACTTACAATTTTATCAAATAACGGCAAAATGTTGACTCCACATATTGTTGAAAAGATCGTGAATCCAAATACAGGAGAAACTGTTTACCAAAGAAATATTGAGGAAAGCGAACAAATTGTGAGTAAAGAAACGGTAAAAAAGATGAAAGATTTGATGTATAATACGGTTCATAGTAAAGATGTTGGTGCAACAAGTGCGATTCAGTTTTATATTCCAGGATTTGATGTAATTGGAAAATCAGGAACGGCACAAATTTATGATTCTAAAAATGGAGGATATTTAAAAGGCTCAGAGGATTATATTCATTCTTTTGCTGGAATGTTTCCAAAAGATGATCCAGAGATTATTATTTATGGTGCTGTGAAAAGGCCGTCAGTGGGGCAAGGAATTTCTCTAGCGAAAGCATCTGTTTCTGTTATGAAAAGTATAGCCAAATATCGGAATATGTTTTCAGAAGAAAAAGATAACGTGGAAATTGAAAAGTATCAAATAGGAAATGTTGTCAATCAAGCAACTTCTAATGTCAAAAATGACCTTATTAGTAGAGGAATGCAAGTAATTACGATTGGAACAGGAGAAAAAGTCATTTCAGCTAGTCCAAGTAGTGATTCTGTGATTGTAAAAGGAGATAAAGTATTTCTTGTGACGAATGATTCTAATTGGGTGATGGAAGATTTGAAAGGCTGGAGTCGAATTGATGTAATGAATTATTTAAACTTGATAGGGGTAAAGGCCAAGTTTAATGGCTATGGATATGTAGAGACTCAAAGTATCGCCCCAGGAACAACAATAACAGAGGGAATGGAAATAGAAATTACACTAGTTGATAAATATAATATCAATGGACAACCAGTAAATGATAGTCAATAATATTTTTCAAAGAAGAAGAGCAAGTAAGGTAAATTTGCTTTTTTTGCATTTTTTTCACAAAAAAGTAAGGTCAAGGGGCCACTTTTATCGAATAATATTGTTGAGGGCGAATGGACTTGACAACATGATGTTTATCTACTATAATAGAACTACATTCACCTCGATAAGGAGGTGAAGAATGGAAGAAGAAACTTTTTACAATCTAAGTAACGATTATTTATTTAAAAATGTCTTTTATCATCATGAATATTTATCGATGCTTTTATATGATTTTTTTAAGATTGATATTACTGGTTTTGAATATTATAGTCCAGTACTACCAAAAAAGAATAAAGCAAAAGCAAATGGAGAAACGGATTTGGTTTTGAAAAATGAAAAAGAAATAATCATTGTAGAAATGCAGAATAGGAAAAATGGAAGTT
>CAYYCR010000128.1:0-4724 GCA_964470385.1 uncultured Muribaculaceae bacterium
ACCTCTTCTCTATCATCAAATGATAAATAGACTAGAGTAAAACACCTTAACTATCTTATGTACTTCATATTGGTTATACTTCTTTCAGCCCAAATGACCAATAATTTTTTTGACAAAAAGAAAAACATATGTTATGATGTATATGTTGAAAGAAATTTCATATATTAAAAAAGAGATACACTTGATATCGCTTGTTAAGTGAATTCTCTAAACTTTTTGGTTTTTTTAAGAAAACACCGTTTCATTAGCAGATTCGGTGTTTTCATTTAAGTTAATCCTTATTTTTAAGGACTAGGATTGTATAAAATACAATCATTGCAAAAGCAACAACTAATTCCATTGGAATAAATCCTTTCTATAATTTTTTCAATCATAGAAATCACCTCTTCTCTATCATCAAATGATAAATAGACTAGAGTAAAACACCTTAACTATCAAAATGTACCTCATATTCATTATACTTCTTTTCAAATAAGGAATCAATTATTTTTTGTCTATTTTAATGTAGTAATTAATTTATTATACAATATTAAAACAATCAGATATGTAAATATTGATAAGATTACCAGATAGAAACATGTTAAATTGAAAAGAAAAAAATGCCAAATTCATTCTTGGTTTAAAAACAAATACAAAGAAAAAAGGAAAAAATAGCCTTTTTCTTTGTTATTACAAAAAAATAATGGTATAATAAAAATGGTGAGAACATGAAAATAAAATTGAAGAATATCACACTTAATTATATAGATTATGGAAATCAAAATGGACAAGCACTTGTTTTTTTACATGGATGGGGACAAAATATAGAAATGATGAGACCAATTGCTGATCCCTTTAGCAAAGAATTTCGAATTATTATTGTTGACTTGCCAGGATTTGGTGAAAGTAGTGAACCAGATTTTGATTGGAGCCTATATGACTATGTAGAGTGTATCCATTTGTTATTACAAAAATTAAATATAAAAGACCCTATTTTATTAGGACATTCCTTTGGAGGAAAAATTAGCCTTTTATATGGAGCCAATCATTCCGTTTCAAAACTCGTTTTATTTGGAAGTCCTTATAAAAAAGAAATCAAAAAATTAAGCACCAAAACCAAAATATTAAAAGAATTAAAAAAAGTACCAGTACTTAATAAATTAGAAGGATTTGCCAAAAAGCATATTGGCTCTACCGATTATAAAAATGCAAGTCCACTCATGAAACAAATTCTTGTGAATCATGTAAACTTGGACATTACAGAAGAAATCAAAAAAATAAAAGTACCTGCTTTACTAATTTGGGGAACATTAGATGAAGCCGTTCCACTAGAACAAGCCTATGAATTAGAACAAATAATCCCAGATTCAGGCGTTGTTGAATTTCCAAACTGTACTCATTATGCATATCTAGAAAATTTAGCTTTGACAATTCAAGTATTACGTAACTTTTTATAAGGAGGTATGTTATGTTTTTAAAATTTTTATTTGTTTCAATTCCCTTTTTTGTATTTGTAATGCTCAAAAGTAAAAAAGCCTTACATATGTTACAACAAAATTGGTATAATGATGGAAACCGTTACTTAAATTGGATTTTCAAAAATCCTAAAAAAGTATTTTTAGGCTTAGACCTTTTATTCTTTCTCTTTTTATTTGGAGAGTATGTTGATACAGAAATCTTACTATTTTTATTCGCTTCTTATTATATGATTGTTGTGATTGCAACTTATCATAACATGAAATTAGAACAAACGAAAAAACCATTAGTGGTAACCAAACGTGTTCGAAGACTTATTTATACCACTATTTTAATTTATGTCATGATTTATATCATCATTGGTTTCACTTTCAAACGACCAAGTTTAAATATTTACTTTACCATTCTAGGACTAATTGGTTACTTACAATTTTTCGTTATTTGGCTTGCTAATATGATAAATAAACCAGTTGAAAAATATGTATTTCATTATTACAAAAATAAAGCGATTTCGAGATTACATGATATGTCAAATATGCCTGTTATCGGAATTACAGGAAGTTATGGCAAAACAAGTAGTAAAAATATTTTAGCCGATGTTTTAAATGTCAAATATAATGCCTTTCCAACTCCTAAAAATTTCAACACGACATATGGACTGATCAATACCATAAATAATTACCTAGATAAATTTAGTGATTACTTTATTGCTGAAATGGGAGCATTCAAACAAGGAGAAATCAAAGAACTTTGTGACTTGGTTCATCCGAAATATGGAATCTTAACTTGTATTGGAACCGCTCATTTAGAAAGTTTTGGTAGTAGAGAAAATATCCAAAAAGGAAAATTTGAATTAATTGAATCACTTCCAACGGATGGAATAGGAATCTTAAATGGAGATGATCCTTATCAAAAAAATTATCAAAGAAAAAATAAATGTAAGATTATATGGATTGGAATTGAAAATAGTGACGTTGATGTAAGAGCCGAAAACATTAAACTTTCTTATAAAGGAACAAGTTTTGATTGTATCTTTAAAGGAGACAAAAAGAAATACCATTTTGAAACTAGATTATTAGGAAAAGCCAATATCTATAATATTTTAGCTTCTATTGCTCTTGGAAAAGAGCTTGGAATTGGGATAGAACAGTTAATGATTGGAGTAAAAAAGGTAAATGCAATCGAGCATCGTTTAGAAATGAAAAAATATGGGAATATTAATATTATAGATGATGCTTACAATTCTAATCCAGTAGGTTCCAAAATGGCTGTGGAAGTATTAGGAATGATGCCAGGGAAAAAAATCATTGTGACTCCGGGAATGATTGAATTAGGAAGTGAAGAATATAACTGTAATAAAACCTTTGGTGAACAAATTGCCGAAGTAGTAGATGAAGCTATTTTAGTAGGGGAACATCAGACGAAAGCCATTTACGATGGATTAATAAGTAAAGGCTTTAAAGAAAAAAATATTCATGTTATCAATGATGTCAAGATAGCATTCTCTCTTATGCAAGAATTAGCAGGTAAAGAAACTTATGTGTTACTAGAAAACGATTTACCAGACCTTTTTAATGAAAAGTAGAAAGAAGTGAAAGTATGAAAATAAAAGTTGGTGTATTATTTGGAGGAGCTACTGTAGAACATGAAATAAGTATTATTTCAGCAGTACAAGCTATGGGATATATGAATAAAGAAAAATATGAAATTATTCCTATTTATATTGGAAAAGATCATATTTGGTATACAGGAAAAATGCTTATGGATATTGATGTGTATAAAGATCTTGATGTAGTAAAGAGATATGCGAAACAAGTAGCACTCTGTAAAAAAGATGGAGCTTTTCTGTTACAAACGACCAAAGGATTATTTAGAAAAACGGTTGCAGAACTCGATATCGTACTACCAATTGTCCATGGAAATAACATGGAAGATGGAACGATACAAGGATTATTAGATACAATAGGGATTCCTTATGTCGGAAGTCGGGTATTAGGTTCTGCTTTGGGACAGGATAAAGTTGTTATGAAACAAGTAATGAAAGAAGAAGGACTTCCTATTGTTGACTATACTTGGTTTTATGACAATGAATACTTAGAGGATACAGATTCTATTTTAAAAGAAATCAAAAAAATAGGTTATCCTGTTATTGTAAAACCAGCAACATTAGGAAGTAGTGTTGGAATTAGTTATGTACAAAGTCACGATGAAATTATTGATGCTATCAATGAAGCGATTCGTTATGATAACAAAATTGTGGTTGAAAAAGCTGTAGAAGAGTTAGTGGAAGTAAATTGTAGTGTTCTAGGAAATTATGAATACCAAGAAACAAGTGTATTAGAAGAAGTAATGGGAACAGAAGAGTTTTTGACTTATCGTGATAAATATATTGGTTCTGGAAAGGGCGGAAAAACAAAGGGTATGGTTTCTACAAACCGTATTGTTCCAGCTCGTATTGATGAAAAAATGACAGAAGAAGTAAAAGAATTAGCAAAAAGTGTATGTCGTGTATTAAATTTAAGTGGAGTGACAAGAATAGATTTTTTAATTGATAAAAAGAAAGACAAAATCTATGTGAATGAGCCAAATACGATTCCTGGTTCATTATCATTCTATTTATGGGAGAAAAGTGGGAAAAAATATGAAACTTTATTAGATGACATTATTACTTTAGGGATTAAGGAATATAAAAGAAGAAATAAAAAAGTGTGTTCATTTGAAACAAATATTTTAAGTAATTTTAATGGAACGAAAGGGTGTAAAGGTTTAAAAGGAACAAAGAGAATGTAGGGTTCTCTTTTTGTGTTGGACTGAGATAGTAAAGAAATCAAAAGAATAATGATATCAACATAATAAGATCAAAGAAATTGAGAGAAGTAGGTAGTATCTACAATAAAATAGAAAGATTATCTAAAAACTTTAGTAATTACATGTAATAAGCAACTGTAAAAATTTCAATTATAAATTTGCGTAAATACAATTTATTCCATAAATTTTTATGCCAACTATAGTCTGTCACAATAAATTTGCATTTTTTTTGCACTTTTTTTATAAAAAAGTAAGGTCACCTTGGTAGTTTTATCGAATAATATTGTTGAGGTAGAATGAACTTGACAATAGGATGTTTATCTATTATAATAGAGTTACATTCACCTCGATAAGGAGGTGAAGAATGAAAGAAGAAACTTTTTATAACTTAAGTCGTGATTATTTGTTTAAAAATGTCTTTTATCATCATGAATATTTATCGATGCTTTTATATGATTTTT
>CAYYCR010000129.1:0-4705 GCA_964470385.1 uncultured Muribaculaceae bacterium
ATTAGGTTACCACATTTCCTTTTATTTTCATAGTATAGCTTGCCGAACAGATCTAATAAAGAAAAAAATAATAGGCTCCCTAAAAATACATATTTTATTATATTCTCCATTTTTATTTTCCTCTTCCTTAAATTTTAATTTTGCAATTACTTCTTCCTTTTTTTCCTACTTGTCTTGCTCCATAAAGCAATAAGGGTTTTCTATTTTTCTTATTTTTCCACGCAATCAATTCTTTCATCGCTTTTCTTTCCATAAGTATCACCTAAAAACAGTATACTATATAACTCAAAATTAATCAAATTTAAGCTTATTTTTTGGAATTATAGAAAAGAATTAAGATTCTAATAAGTTTCTTAATTCTTTTTCTGTTAATTTAGAGATAATAATTTTGTCTCTATCTTCTCCCTCTACTACTTGGTCACTTAAATTTTTCTTCTTATTTTGAAGTTCAATAATTTTTTCTTCAATGGTTCCCTTTGTCACTAATTTAATTACTTCTACTACATTTTTTTGACCAATTCTATGAGAGCGGTCAGTTGCTTGATTTTCTACTTGTGGATTCCACCATGGATCTAGGTGAACGACAATATCCGCACTTGTTAAATTTAGTCCTGTTCCTCCAGCTCTTAAAGAAATCAAAAATACTTTGGTTTCATCTTGATTAAAAGAATCTGCCATTTCTATTCTTCTTTTAGCAGGTGTGCTTCCATCTAAGTAGTAATAAGAAATATTTTCATTATCTAATTCTTGTCTTACTAAATGAAGTGCTGACGGAAATTGAGAAAATACTAATATTTTATGTCCATTTGATATAGAACCTCTAAGGATTTCTAATAATGTTTTAATTTTACTTCCCACACGTGTTTCATTTTCAATTAATAATCTAGAGTCAATACAAATCTGTCTTAATTTGGTAAGTAATGATAAGATTAAAATTTGACTTTTCAAAAATCCCTCATTTTGTATGGTTTCCTCTATTTGTTCTTTCGTTTTTTCGAGCCAACCAACATACAACTTCTTTTCGTTTTCATCTAATTCTACCAATACCTGATTTTCTAATTTGGCTGGAAGATCTTTTAAGACATCCGATTTTTTTCTTCTTAAAATAAATGGAGCAATTTGTTGATTTAATTGGTGTAAACATTCTGGATTTTCTTCTATTTGTTTCACACTATAGGCCCGTTTAAATTTCGATAAGTTTTGTAAATATCCTGGCATAATAAAATCAAAGATACTAAAAAGTTCTAATACTGAATTTTCAATTGGAGTTCCGGTAAGGGCGAATTTTACATCGGCATTTATCATTTTACAAGATTTGGTTACTTCTGCATTTAGATTTTTAATATTTTGTGCTTCATCAATAATACAAGTATCAAAGTGAATTTTTTGATATTCTTCTAAATCTTGTCTCAGTAATCCATAAGAGGTTACCAATACTTGATGTTGTTCCCATGTTTTAAAGTGTTCCATTCGATTTGCTTTGGTTCCATTCATAAGTCCAACTGAAATATTTTTTTCAAATTTTTGAAATTCATTTTCCCAGTTATAGATAAGAGATGTTGGAACAACGATTAAAAATTTCGCTTTTGGATTCTTTTTCAATTTTAATTTGATATACATAATGGTTTGAATGGATTTTCCAAGTCCCATTTCATCCGCTAAAATTCCACCAAAACCACAGTTAGAGATGGTCATCAGCCATTTTACACCTACTTCTTGATAGTCTCTTAGTGTTTTTAAATCGTCTTTTGATAAAGAAATCTTTGTTTTTTTATATTGATTAAATCTTTGAATTAAATCTTCAAAGGAATCTTCTAGTTTTACAAAGTCCATATTTTCTTCTGTTACTAATCGTTCTACTTGCAAACTCTTATATTTGGAAATAGGAATAATATCTTGTGCTAGTTCTTTATTACTAATATCTAATTCTTCTACTAATTGGTTTACTTTTTGTAAGTCAGGATTGCTATCAAGATTCATATAGTTTCCATTTTTTAAACGATAGTATTTCTTTTTTAGACGAACCGCATCTAATAAAGAACTGATTTCTTTTTTATTAATTCCATCGATATCAAATTGATACGATAAAATATTATCACTACCAATTCCAAATTGACTTTGAATGGAAGTTTGCTTAATCACACGAATATCTTTTAATGCTTTTGATACATATACCTCATATTTTTGAGTAAGTTCTGGAAGTCCTTCTTCTAAAAATTCAATAATATCATCTTCATCAATTAATTCAAAAGAATGGTCTTTATCATTTAAGGTAAAATGATAGAAAAATAATTCTTCTTGATATTGTTCTTCTAATTCTAGATTTCGCATAACATAAAAAGGTGGTTCTTCTAACAGATTCCATTCATGATCATTACTAAAAAGATTAATTTCTGCTTTGATTTTATTTCTTCGTTTTTCAAAATAATATTTTACTGTTGGCTTTTCTACAATAAACTGCTTTTTTACATCTTCACTCATAGTTAAATTAGGATCTAATTCATAGATTTTCGGCAATATTGCGTTAGAAAATTTTCCATATTCTTCTTTTTTAAACAGTAATTGTTGTCTGTTGTTTCCAATAATGATTCTTAGAAAATCTCCAATTTCTTTAGATACATGATAACAAGAATCTTCTGTCATAAAATATTGATAATCCTCTGTCAAAGGAACAATATTCTCATATTGAAATGCTACCCTAAGTTCTTCTCCTGTTTCATCAATATTTGTTTTTATTTGATAATCTGTTTTAATTTTGGAAAAAGAACGAGTACTATATCCTTGTTCTATTTTAAAGGAACGTTTTTCTAATAATTTTAATAATTCTTTCAAAGTTTTTCCAGAAAGTTCTACGGATGTTATTTTGCTTCTTTCATAATATCCATAGTAGGTTCTCGTTTCTGCTTGACTATCTACATAGAATTTTAAAAATTCGATAATTTCTTCATCCTCTTTGGTAAAAAAATATTCAGAAGAGCGATAAATAAAGCTTTTTCCAAAGCTAATTTCTTTATCCCCATTGGGATAATTTTGCAAAAATTCCTCCAATTGTTTCTTTAATATATATAATTTTTTTTCTCCTATTTTTACAACAAGTTCATATTCGAAATTGGAATAATAATCAGATGGACGCAAAACAATTTCCATGCGAAGTTGTTTTTTCTTTCTTTCTGGCAGTAATTTCGAAAATAAATATTGATTGAAGTCTTCATCATAACGATTTTTCAAAATGCTTAACCCTTGTTCTAAAATTTCTTCATTGGATAAAAAATACATAATTGCTAAAGCGACATGAGAACAATAAATCTCAGGATAAAAATTTTTACAATCGCATTTCATTTCCTTTATGCTTTTTTTTTGGTCAATCGTTATTGTTATAATATGATTTTCTTTTTTATCACTATATTGAAAATTAAATAGGACAAGCTTACTTCCTGCTAGTTCACTACCTAAATATTTTAAATGATTCATATCTAACTCTAATGCATTTGCATAATTTCGGATTCCAACTACATTTATGATATCCTCCATTCTTACTATATTTGCCATTTTTACTTCTCCCCCAAACACAATAATACTAGTATAACATAAAATAACTAAGAATAGTAAATTTATCGTCCTTTTTTTACAAAATTTATCAAATTATGCCACATCTTTTAAAACTTACTGGTGATATTTTTATGAAATTGATTAACAGAACAAAATCCAAAATAAATTTTGGATGTCTGAGTTCGCACCCAAACTGTTTCGCACTTCTACTTTCGTTACCTACCTGCTCACGCTAACTTAAATTCCGATAGTCGCTACCGTACATATTTTCCAATTCTTTATTTTTTCTTTTGTTTCTTATATTGTTATTTCTTTCATATATTGTTTTAATCCCTCAAACATGATATTTACTGCTGCATTATAATCTCTCTCTAATTCTCTTTTACATTTTGGACATTCATAGTTTCTAATTTTTAAATCCTTTAGTTCCTTATTTTGATATCCACATATACTACAAATCTGACTACTCGGGTAATATGTATCTACTTGATAAAATCATTTTCCTTTCCATTTACTTTTATATTCTAGTTGTCTAATTAGTTCTGATAGTGTCACATCTGTTAGAGATTTGGCTAGATTATGATTTTTTATCATGTTTTTTATTTTTAACGTTTCTGCCGTTATGATGTCATTTTCATCTGTTAGTTTTTTGGTGATCGTATGTATTATATGAAGTCTTGCATTTTTTAGTTTATGATAGAGTCTTGCTAATTTTTGTTTTGCTTTATAGTAGTTATTGCTTCCTTTTTGTTTTCGTGCTAGTTCTTTTTGTTTTCTTTTGATTCTTTTTTCATATTTTTGAATGATTTTTTCATTTGTATATGTTTCACTATTTGAAGTAATTACTACATTTTTAATTCCTAAATCTATTCCTATGATACTGGTTGGTAATACTGTTGGTATTATTTTTTCTTGTTCATATAATACTGATACATAATATTTATTATCTGGTTCTTTTGATATTGTGGCATTTATAATTCTTCCCTTTATTTCTTTGATATTTCGGTACCCTTTTATTTTTATTTCTTTTAGTTTTGGTAATGTGATTCTTTTATTTTGTAAATCTAGTTTTATGTTTTGATAGTTGTGTCCTTGATAAGTACTTGTTATAAAGTTTGTTCTATAACTATTTTTTTCAAATTTCTTTTTCCATTTT
>CAYYCR010000130.1:0-4629 GCA_964470385.1 uncultured Muribaculaceae bacterium
AAGGAGCTTAAAATTACAATCTTATTTATTAGAAGAATTATCCAATCGTGCAGTTACTCCTGTTGGACCAGTCGGGCCTGTTGGACCGGTTGCTCCTGTTGGACCGGTTGCTCCTGTTGGACCAGTTGGGCCTGTTGGACCGGTTGCTCCTGTTGGACCGGTTGCTCCTGTTGGACCAGTTGCACCTCCAGATGGTCCCGTTGGACCAGTCGGACCTGTTGGTCCGAAACAACATACACATCTAGGTCTGCATCTCTGTTCGTCTTCAATTCTTTTTCTAATTCTCTCGTTATCACAGCCCATATATCATGTCTCCTTTCAACATAATATATGAGCATACTTAATCATCAACAATTATAAACATATCTACTTCCATCAATTTTATTTATTAAATTAGCTCTAATCAGCTGAGATAGAATCATAAGAGGAATAAATCAGTACAAATTTAGAATGTAAATTTACATTTTTTTCTATTTTTAATTTACACTATAAATAAAACTTCAGTTACAATTAACTCAATCTATATTTTTTTAATCCAAGAAACATTTTTACAATATACATTTTAACATCGTTTTTATAGTAAAAAATACATATTATACATTTATTTTAAAAAGATAGAAATTTTTACGAAGCGAGAATAACTCCAAATTGCTCTTGATTGTTGATATGAATTTTTAAAAATGAAGTGAATTACAAAAAATCTTTTATTTTAATTTGTTACTATTTTTTTTAATATTAAAGATCCCATTGATACGGTAACTGTAATTGTGATTGCATTGTTATTTGAAACCAAGGCTAGTATTTTTTTTTGCTTATCAACAGTCATCAATTTTGTTTCTGAAAATTGCATACATGTTGTTCCTTTAGGCAAAATAAATTCCATATCATTAAATATCTGACTATAACCTCCACCTAAATCTTCATGTAGTGCAACTCTTATATTGCTTTGAAAATCTTGACTTACATCTATTTTTCCACAAAATGTTATTTCATATGTTCCTGGTGTGATTGTTACAGTATTACCACTTATAGCAAATTCTCCATTAGAATTGAAAATTTTAGAATTTTTTATTGAAAGTATGTTACCATTATTATTAACTGCGTAATCGATGTAACATGCTGGTGGATTTGGTCCGCAAGGGCCAGTAGGACCTTGCGGTATTGAAAAATCTAAGACAAAGCTTGCCTTTTCATCCATAATTTTTTTCTCCTTTCTTCCTATATATATTGTATTAAGAATGAGTAATATAAATTATGCAAACGTCATGGTTGAATGTTAAAATATTACTAAAACTATCCAAAAAATGGAATAAGGGAATTTTCAAAAATAAAAGTCATAATCTAGTTAGCCCATGGAGTAATAACAAGACTTCATTTTTCTAACCCTCGTTCCCTAATAATATGAGTATTAACATTTGTTTCCATATCATAATCAGATACTTGAATACCTGTTTCATATTCTTTTTTTGATAAAACAGCCTTACTATAAACACCTTTTCATGAAGTTGTATTAATTGTATTAATCAATAATTCTAAATTGTCTATTATAATTTTGTTCCATACCATTTGTAATCTGGCCCAATACCTCTCAATCTTATTATATTTTGAATGATATGGTGGATAGTAAACTAATTCTAGCACAATATTATATTTGATTAATAACTTTGTTAATTTTTTTAACCAAAGTTTTCTCTTAGCACTATTTTCAGGTCCATTATCTAAAAAGATTGTTAACTTTTTTAATGGGCATTCTTTATTTTTGAAAATAATATATTGTTCTATACAATCCACCTTAAATTCTGCCATTGAACTATATGGTGTACAAGTTATAAAGGTCTCATTTGTTTTTAAATACAATATTCCAAATGGTTTGATAGAACAATCAAAAATAGTATCATGATTAAGTGTTTTTATATCTATCCATGTCTTTCCATTATCACTTAGTTTTCCAATTTTTTTAGTAGCTTTATCATCTATAAAAATAACTGCTGCACTTTTATCTTCCATATTAATTGATTCAAGTGTAACATTGATATTTTCAAAAATGGCATCTGTTTCAGGAACTTTATCAACAATTTCAGTTTTAGGAATTTTATGTAAAACATATCCCATTTCATGTAATAAATTTCTAATTGTATTGTAACAAGCAAACTTCTCTTTATATCCATAATTAATTATAAGATCATTTATAATACTAATAGGATTAATACTTACATATAAAGTTTCAGTTTTAAAGTGAGAATCTACATGTTTATGATTTTCTATAATAGTTTCAATATCATTCTTCAAATTAGGAAACTTATCAGTAATTTTTTTCGTCTACGAAATTCAAGAGATATTTGTTCTCCATATAAAAATTTACATACACAAGATTTTACTTTCTAAAGTAACTTTCTATAGCTTTAGCGACAATGCTGATAGATCTTAGACCTAAATCACAGACAAAACTTCCTATAGCCAAATTTCTTTCTAATCCATTTTTCATTTTTTTTTATACATTCAATACGATTTTTGTGATTTTCTAAGATATTTTGTGATACAATCATTTTAACAACTTCCTTACTATGTTTTTTATCTTCATAACAGTATACGAAGTTGTTTTATTTTAATAAAATTTAATTTTTAAATTATTTTTGCTGTGTATGACTTTATGGTTGGTAATGTTAAAACTGTTGAGTTCGTCTAACATTAGTTTATTCCTAAAATGCTATTCACCAACCACAAAATGGGACACAGCGATTATTTTTGAAAATTCCCTTACGAAATAAAAATAACAATTACTTTACATAATTATTATTTTTTACTATTTAGTCACAAAACTGTAACTTGTTTTTAAAATTTTCTTATTAAAAAGTAGTTTTAAATCGCTCTTTGTTTTATCATCATCAACTTTAAATTCATTTATAATTTTATACGTTACCTTTTAACCTCATTTAAATCTTATTAAAAGAAAAGAAACTGTTTGGAAACTAATTACTTAGTTTCCAAACAGATCCTTTATATCTAGCAATTCTTTACATTTTTTATAGCATTGCTATCAACAATTAATCAACATTTTTTTGTAAGAACTCTCGGTTTATCAATTATAATTTCATTTATATTAGGAGGTAATATCAAATCGATTTTTGGAATATTAAGTTTTGTAATTCCTGTACTAACAATAGCATCAATATCTTTAAATTTCATATGCCCTCTAACATAATTTGGATAAATTGTACGTTCTGCTAAATTAGTGGGACCAACAATACCTCTTTGTTTTAGGAAAAATTCTAATAATGGTGGTGTAAGACCACCATGTAAATGTCCTGATAAGATTAAATCTATGTTCTCTAAATAATTTACTTCTTGCCTTTTAACTAATTCTAAAATGCTGATTGGTGAATGAAAAAGTAATACTTGATACAAATCTAGTTCTTGTCTAGCCAATAGAGAATCGGCAATCATATTTATATAATTTTTGGTACATTCTAAAGATTCATGACATTTTTCATAATAATCGTAGGGCATTGTAATTCCAGTAAATTCAATATATTTACTTTTAAAACAATTATTGTCAATTAAATGAAGATTTGGTGTTTTTAAAAGAATTTCAAGATATTTGTCATTTACATAATAAACCCAAGTATTTTTTTCTCTAGTTAATAAATCATGGTTTCCAAGCCCCATAATAATAGGTGCAATTTTAGATAGACCTTCTAAAAAAGATGATAATAGATTTATATCTCCAAGATTTTTGGCGTCATCAACCAAATCTCCTGCAATACAAATATAATCGGGTTCTGTAAGTTCTGCCTGTATTAGTATTTGCGTTAATTTTTCTATTGGAAATCCATTTCTAAAATGAACATCTGAAAAGAAAAATAGCTTTTGCTTTTCTTTTATTTTATTTGATGTTATATAATATGTTTTCTTATGCATAACCCCCTCCTTTTTAAAAGTGTCATTATTATAACAGAAAAGAAAATATTAAGCAATTCGTCTGAAAGGTGTAATTTTTTTGGTCCCTTTGCAAGTTAATTGAAAAATAGAAAAAATTTACACCCTTGTCTGAAACAAAGTACTAATATCATTATTTTTGCAGTATAATTTTGATGTTATCAATTTCAATGAAATCAAGTTCATAAACACTTGATTTCATTACATAACATCCTTTTGGGTTAGTACATAAATATTAATAAACTCTATCAGTTAAGATAGAAAAATTTAGCTTACCTTAGCATTTAATTCATCTAACATTATCTTTTAATTTCATCTATATAGTATAGTATAAAAATAAAAGAAAATTCCATTAAATTAACAGAATTTTCCAACATTTTCAATCTGGATCATTTATAACTCGCACCACCCGTAAGCGACTCACATTTCGCGATTGGAATCATTTATACCCCGCACCATCCATAAGCGGCTAACATGTTCTTGATTATTACACTTCTCAATGCAATAATAATATACTATATTTTATCCTGAAATTCAAGGTCTTCATCATAAAATAGGCAATCGGCAAGTTTTCACTTGCATTAGTATTATACTCAAAATGGAGAAATTAATTATATATTTAATATAGTTTTTAAAAATATTGGTTCTTCTTCAAGTTAGTTGAATTGATATAAAAAGAATGATATACTTATA
>CAYYCR010000131.1:0-4555 GCA_964470385.1 uncultured Muribaculaceae bacterium
TGAAAAAAAATCTTTGGATACTTTTCTTTTAAGAATTTCCCAATAGAAGAAACATCTTGAATAATTCCAACTTCACTGTTTACCTGATGAATACTTATTAAAACAGTATCATCCTGAATTGCCTTTTCGATATTTTGAATGGATACCTGACCATTTTCATCAACAGGAACATAAGTTACAGAATAACCGATACTTTCCAAATAGTGAACAGTCTCTAAAATACTAGAATGTTCTAGTTCTGTTGTTATAATATGCTTTCCCCGATTTTGATATTTGAAAGCGATTCCTTTAATTGCTGTATTGTTAGATTCAGAAGAACCACTTGTATAAATAATTTCATTGGGTTTTACGTTTAATAATTTGGCAATTTGTGCGGTTGCTTCATTCATTAATTGATTGGCTTTTATTCCTAGTTTATGTAAGGAGTTTGGGTTTCCTATATAATTTTGGCACACTTTTACATAGCTTTCTATAACTTCCTCATTTACTGGCGTTGTAGCCGAATAGTCTAAATATGTCATGTTATCACCATTAAAAGTATAACACAAAAAAAGATGAAAAAAAACATAATACGACTAATATCATATTTTTTTCATTTTTGATTAATCAAAAAATAGTAAAGTTACAAAATCATAAGCTATATTCTACTTGTTATGTGAGAGTTTAGCAATATCAGGACTATAGTATTATAATCTTATGAAATGCGACTAAAAAAGTATATTAGTTTATGATATCTGTTGGGTCTGTGGTACTATTTCGTACCCTTTTTTTGATATATTGGTATTCGTTTTGTTTCTTCCTCATAATATTTTTTTTGATTTTTTTTTGAAAATCCCATGATATAAATTTGATGAACCCTAAAGTCTAATGATAACAATTTTTGTGAATCGTTGGAATAATTCGTAATAATAGGAATTGATATATCTTTTTTGATTTGTTTCAAATATTTTTTCCCATTATCATTAAATCCTAAAATACGAATATAGGGATGTTCTTTATAAAAGTTTGCTTCCAAACTCGTTAATCCACAAAGAATATATAAAAACATTCTTTTTAATTTGTTATAGGTTTCGTTTTTAGATTTCACCTTATGAATTAATTCATCTAAAGAATTACATTCTATAATATACTTTTGAAGCCTTGGAATCATTTTATTTGATACTTCATGATAACGACTCAACTGTTCTTTTTCAGAAATAATCTTATATTTTAAAAAGGGATAAAAGTTTTCAATATCGATTTCACTATGAATAAAAGAATAAGAAATTTTTGGAACTACTGATTTTATATTTTGCTGATTTTTTATTGCATTTCTTATACTAGTGGCACTAGCAATATGATTTCTCATATTTTTTTCATGATAGGAATTCGTTCTTTGAATCGTAATTGGAATGATTGCACTATTCTGCCTTATTATCTCTTTGATATAGGAAACTCCCAGTAAATCATTTGGAGAAGAAACTGCAAAACCAGTCATCTCTTTTAATACCATGGAAAGAGAGGTTGGATAGTTTATTCCACTAGAAGCTAATTTTTTTACCTTTTCTTTGAATTTATCTTGAAACTGAATTGATGCTAACGTTGTTAATTTTTGTATCTCATTTTCCTCACTTCCAAAAACAAGGTATTCTACTTGGAGCTCATTTAATATTGTAATGGCTCCCTTAGCAAATAAATCTGCACTACCACTAGCAAAAATAAAAGGAAGTTCAACAACCAAATCTACTTTATTAGAAAGAGCAATTTCTGCTTTTTCCCATTTTGTTAAAATGCTTGCGTCTCCTCGTTCTGTAAAAGGACCACTTACAACTAAAATAATAATATGTTTTGGAAATAACTCTTTTACTTTTTCAATATGATATAAATGACCATTATGAAAAGGGTTATACTCACAAATAATGCCAACTGCTTTCATAAACACCACCAAAATTATCATATCACATTTTTCATTTAAAGATAATGGCATGATAGATAAAATTTTTTTGAAATAATTTACTTCAAACTATTATACATAAGTTTTATTTTTAATTATAAATCCAATATAATTATTTCGATTCCTATATTTTGTATATTGATTTTGATAAGATACACATTTTTTATTGTCATCAATTTAGTATAAAATTATGATTTGATATTTTTTTGCTTGATTATATATCATTTTTATACCTCTAATTTCAATTTCGTTTATTTAGTCGTGCTAGTCATAAATTCTAGGAACTCTTTTTCCTATTGTACAAAGAACTTCATATGGGATAGTATCTAAATGAGCTGCAACTTGTTTAATATGGTCAATATCTTTTAATATAACCACTATATCATTTACATGAACTGTATCGTCAATTTTTACAAATAACATATCCATACATATATTTCCGATAATTGGATATTCTTTTCCATTTATATATACATTTCTTCCTTTATTTTTTCTTATTACCCCATCTGCATAGCCGATACATACAACACCAATTTTTTCATCAGTTTGGGCAATATAAGTTCCATTATATCCAAGTTTATCGCCTGCTTTTAAATAATTAATTTGAATAATTTTACTATATAGACGAAAGGTAGATTGTAAATCTAAAGTGTTATCCTCTGTAAAGCCATACATAATAATACCAAGTCTACAACCATTTATAAAATCCATTTTTTTGTAAGAAATTAATGTTTCACTTGCAGCAATATGAAATATTGGAATTTTCTCTTTTTTTATATCCCTAATAATCATTTTATATTTTTCAAACTGATTTAATGTTTCTTCTCTATTTCCAGCATTATAAATATGGGTATAAATACCCTCAACAAATATATTATTTTTATTTAATAAACAAATCGTTTCATTAAATTCGTCTTTTGATGAAATGCCAAGTCTATTCATACCACTATTGATTTTGATATGGGTTTTTATTTTTTGTAATTCTAAACATATTATATTCTTTGCATATTCTAAAGAATTTACAGTTATTGTTATGTTATTTTCTACTGCAATATTTAAATATTCCACAGGAATAATACCTAAGCAAAGAATAGGAATATCTTTAAACTTTTTTCTAATAGTTAATGCCTCTTCCAAAAGAGCAACAACCAAATAATTGCACCCGCCTTTAATAATTGCATCTACCACTTCTAAATTTTGGTGTCCATAACTATCTGCTTTTACCACTCCAAAGTAGTAATCATAGTTATTATATTTTTTAATTACTTTATGCACATTTTCTTGTATATTTTTCAAATTTATTTTAGCATAAGTACCCCTGTATAAATTCATGATAAAATCTTCTCCTTGTCTAAATATTATACTCTACTTCTAATAAATTTAAAATAGTAGAAGAAAAATTTGTTTTAATGAAAGATTTTTTAATATGAATGAATTAAAACCTATTTCATTTAAATTTATTGTAAATATCTAAAAAAATGATATAATAGTAATCGATTTTTTAAATAAGAGGTGATTTAGGAATGTTTAACAAAAAAGAGGAAAGAAGTAAAATTGAAAAGTTAGTATTTAGACAAAGAAAAGAAGATAGATATATTTTAGATGATGAAAATGCTATCATTGTTATTCATAGCGATGAACTAACTGGATATATTATGATTCATGAAAGATTAGTCAATGATAAATTGGTTGAAATTAATAGGTGGCCTATTAGATCATATTATTTTGGATCCATATATAATATAACACCTATAAGAGAGTTTAATTTATTTCAAGTGCAAAATAATAGTGGTGGTTTCAATGCGATATATGATTATAAAAAAGGCATATTTGTTGTTCCACAAAACACATGGGGATTAGTAGAATCTGGTCGTAATAATAGCCTACTTAAAAAGTATGGAGGATTTCTTGCTTCATTCAGTATTTCATCAGATTATGAGGATAATGACGTATATGCATATAAAAATCCAGTAACTGGTGAAAGAATTGTAGAATCATTCGGTGTTACAGACGGTAATTATTATGCAATACTAGAACTTAATGGAACTATTAGAGGAAATAAATTATTTAAAGGAAGCTCTTTTTCTAAAATCACAAAAATAATTAATTTAGATGAATATGAATCTTTAGAGGCATTCCAAAAAAAAAGAAAACAGCTATGCAATGATACTAAGAAAAAACAAAAACAAGAATACTATCAAATGCTAGAAACAAGAAATGATGGAAGCATTTCACCATATTTAGATAGTGAAGTTGCTAAAGTATTAAATTTAAAAAAATAGTTTAAAAGGACGATTAAATGCTAATATAATCGTTTTTTTCTTTATTTTATATGCTCGAAGATAACGTGTCTTCCTATGTCTTACAATGGCATTAATAATAAATAGACTTTTTGCGTAACTGGTCAAAGGCAAAAATTATAAAAAGAGCATATTAATAAAAACCGAGAATAAAAGGTATTTATGCGACTTCTATACCATTCGGATAAAATTCTAAAAATTTTTAGTTGACAATTAACGTGTTCAACTGATATTCTAATACTAGAATTGAGAGTTTGTCAAGAAAAATGGTTCTTCTTCAAGTTAGTTGATTATGCTAAAATTTTAAGACGGAGTAGATCAA
>CAYYCR010000132.1:0-4423 GCA_964470385.1 uncultured Muribaculaceae bacterium
CTCTGACTCCGACATTTCGCTAGTTCGAACCTAGCCGAGGCAGCCAAATATATATTGAAAAGGCGTTGAATAAGAAGAGTATAATGGACTTTTTTTAAAAGAGAATTCATGGTTGGTGAAAATGAAGAAAAAATACATTAGAAGAAACTTAGGAGCTTATATCGTAGATGGCGTTAACATAAGAGATAATAGAAATATTATGAAGTAAGGTGGTACCGCGATGTTTCGCCCTTACAACATAATATTTTTTTGTATGAGAAAGGATTGATAAGAATGACAAATAAAGAATTAGCCAATTTAATATTTCCAAACATTACCAAAACAATAGAAGATTATGAGGAATTATATCCAAAAAGAAATTTAGAAGAGGGGGCAGTAGTAACAAGGTATGCACCTTCCCCAACTGGATTTGTTCACATTGGAAATTTATTGCAAGCTTCCATGGCAAGAAAAGTAGCAACTGAGACAGGAGGGGTATTTTTTCTTAGAATTGAAGATACCGATCAAGAACGAATTGTTGAAAACGGTGTGACAAACATCATTCGTGATTTAAATAATTTTGGAATTGCATTTGATGAGGGAATGACAAGTGAAGAAACGGAAAAAGGAAACTATGGACCTTATATTCAAAGTAAGCGAAAAGAAATCTATCAAACATTTGCCAAAGCTTTAATCGAAAAAGGACTTGCTTATCCGTGTTTTTATACTCCAGAAGAATTAGCTGAAATTAGAGAAATACAAGAAGCTTCGAAAGAGAGAATTGGATGCTATGGAAAATATGCGAAATACCGTGATTTGCCGAATGAAATGGTAGCTGAAAAAATAAGGAATAAAGAACCATATATTATTCGCTTAAAATCACCTGGAAACTTTGATAAAAAAGTCGTAATCAATGATTTGATTAGAGGAAAAATAGAATTTCCAGAGAATGATTTAGATATTGTAATTATAAAAAAGGATGGACTTCCAACTTATCACTTTGCTCACTTAGTAGATGATCATTTAATGAGAACGACCCATGTAATTCGCGGTGATGAATGGGTTTCCTCTTTGCCAGTGCATATACAATTGTTTCAAGTGTTCGGGTTTGTTCCACCAAAATATGCTCATCTATCACCCCTTATGAAAATGGATCAAGATAAAAAAAGAAAAATTAGCAAGCGAAAAGATCCTGAAGCAGCAGTCAATTACTATCATGAAGCAGGAATTCCAAATGAAGCAGTTTTATTATATTTAATGACTGTTGCCAACTCTAACTTTGAAGCATGGCTTGACTCCAATCCAACATTAGGGATTGATGATTTTACTTTTGATTTTAAAAAGGTAAGTGCAAGTGGAGCTTTATTTGATTTAGAAAAACTATATAATATTTCTAAAAATTATATTAGTAGGCTAAAAGCGATTGATGTATATCATCGTACTTTGGAATATGCCAAAGAATTTGATTTAGAATTTGCGTCTATTTTAGAAAAGAATAAGGAATATTCTATTGCTATTTTCAATATTGAAAGAGAACAAAAAAAACCAAGAAAAGATTATGCAACGTGGAAAGATGTCAAAAAAGAGGTATGGTATATGTATGATGAGTACTTTACTGGAGGTCAAACTTATGAATTTGGAAAAGTAGATGATAAAGAAGAAATTAAAAAAATCTTATCCACTTACTTTGACAAATATTATGAGATTAATGATGACAAAGAAACTTGGTTCAATAAAGTAAAAGAACTATCAAAAGAATTGGGATATTGTCCTGATATGAAAGAATATAAAGCTTCTCCAGAAGCTTATAAAGGAAATGTAGCCGATGTTAGTACGGTAATTCGTGTTGCTATGACAACAAAAGCACAAACACCGGATTTATATGAAATTTTAAAATTACTTGGAACAAAAAGAATTCAAGAGAGAATTGATAGGATAAATATATGGTAGTAAATTGGGATTTGGAGCATTTATGTGAGAGTAAAGAAAAATGGCAAGAATTGACTAGACAATTGCAAATAAAAATGGAAGAGCTAAAACAATTATTAAAACAATATGACTCTATAGAAAACATAAAGTGTATTGTGAGGAAGAAAATAGAAATGGAGCAGTTGATTGAGATAATCTATTGTTATCCAAGAAGAAAACTTGATTTAAATTACCAGGATAATGAGGCTAAAGAAATGTTTGATATTGCCATGAGACAATATATGGAAACAGAAAATATAAATGCTTTATTTCAAGAACAGGTAATAAACCATTTAGAACTATCTCAAAAGTTTGTCCAGGAAAACTCTCATTACCAAAGATACTTTGACTTAGTAATAAAAAATAAAAATCATGTAGCTTCTAACCAACAACAATATCATTCTTTACAAATGCAATTAGAGTCTTTAAAAGACATTTATAGGGCATTAATAAGACAAGATATGAGTTTTGGAGAAATTGAAGATGAAACTGGTTTTTTGGTAAAAGCAACACCAGAAGTAATGTCTAGACTTTCTCATTCTAATAATCAAGAAATCCGTAAGCGTTCTTTTGAAGTAACAATGAAAGCTTATCAAAGTGTTGAAAGTACATTAGCAACCATTTATCAAGCTAAATTAAAAGTAGAAGATGAAATCGCACAAAATAAGGGCTTTTCTTCTAGTTTAGAAGAGACTTTGTTTAGAAATGAACTTCCAAATGATATCATTTCGAATTTGGTTGATACTGTGAAAAAAAATATTGAAGTACAACATCAGTTTATTGGATTAAAAAAGAAACTACTAAATTTAGAAGAATATCATATTTATGATATGCAAATGACAAGTTCTAATCTTGAAAAAGATTTTTCAGTAGAAGAAGCCAAGCAAATAATCAAGAAAGCTACTGATATATTAGGTCGAGATTATCAAGATAGAATAGAAGAGGCATTTCATCGTGGTTGGTTAGACCTTACTTTAAATGAAACCAAACGAAAAGATTCTTTTAGTTGCATTACGTATAGTGGTGTTCCTTATACAATGTTACAATATAAAAATAAAATAGATTCTGTTCAGAATTTATGCCATGAATTAGGACATGCGATTCATACTTCTTATACGAAAGAAAATTCATTTGAGTATTTTGAATATCCATTGTTTTTGGCTGAAATTGCTTCTAAGGTAAATGAGACCTTACTTTATCATTATTTATTAGAACATAGCGAAAAAGAAGAAAAGCAATATATATTAGAACATATGATGACAAGTTTTTGTACTTCTTTGTTTTCACAAACGATGTTAACCGAATTTGAATTTGACGTGATTCGTCAAATAAGAGAAAAGAAAAAGATAGATTCTAAGTATTTAGATGATTTGTATTTGTCACTTGCAAGGGATTATTATGGTGAATCTTTTACTAGTGATGAATTAGCAGGGTGTAATTGGGCAAAAATTCCTCATTTCTTTTTGTATTCTCCTTACTATGTATATCAATATGCAACAGGAGTAGCCATTGCAAACAAAATCGCTTCTGATTTGATTTTAGATAGGAATGAAATGAGAAAAAAATATATTGAATTTTTAAAAGTAGGTAATTCTAAAGGTGTAAAAGAAGCTTTGAGTATCGTAGGAATTGATTTAGAAGATAGAGCTTATATTGATAATGCTTGTCAGTTTATGAAAGAAAAAATGAAAGTGTTAAAACGATAAAAATAAAAGTGTGTCTTATCATTGTCACACTTTTATTTAAACCATCTATTTCTTATTTCATCAATTCTTTTTTGTTCCATTACTTCTTGTTCAAATTGCAGTTTGTTTCTAATTTGTAATAAAGCAAGAGTAGGTGAAATTTCTATTTCTTCTGGTTCGTCAATCGGTTGATTTTTATTTGTAAGTGATAAAATTCTTTCTAATCGCTCTTGCTCTGTATAATATTCATAAATAGGGGCTCTTTCTAGTTCTGTAATTTGAAAAAGGTCCCAATATTTTTGTTTGACATAATATACAATTTCTCCTTTTGGAGTATGGATTCCCGCAATGAATGAATCTTGATACATTGGTTCTGTTTCTTCATTAAAATTTTTTCTTGATTTCCAAGAAAGGTTAGAAAAACAATTACACAATGTACAAAATAAGATAATTTTTTGTTGGTATAATTCTTCGTAAGATTGATGAATTTCATTGATTGCTTCTTGATTGATTGTTGTTTCTTCTATTGGTTGATTCATTGTTTCCATGAAAAATACTTCCTTTCTTGATAAATATGATGATGTTACAAAAAAATTTCATATTAAAATTTTTCACGTTGGTTTATTATACATGATTTTTTATTTTTTTCAACCTCTTTTAATAAGTTGGGTGGGGCCAAACTTCATAAAGAAGAGAGGCGATACAATGAACAAGAAAGATTTTTTAATCTTTGCTCTAGTAATTATTATCTTCCTTTTACTATTATTGTTATTTGTAACTTTAATATAAAA
>CAYYCR010000133.1:0-4398 GCA_964470385.1 uncultured Muribaculaceae bacterium
ATATTTTAGATTTTTAATGGAAGATGATTATAAGTTTTTATTAAGTGTAAGATATGGTGATCACTTTGACTTGGAGGCTTGTTTTACAAATCGTATTAGAGATGGAATTTTGATGATAGCGGTACTTTTCTTCTTCTTTCTATCTAATCTTAGTTTCGTAAAAGTGTTACTTTGTCTAATTGGTGGTTTTTTAGCTTTCAAAATGCCATATAGAACATTAAAAAGTTATTATAAAGCCAATTTGCATACAATCAATTTAATGTTACCATACTACTTAAAAAGTTTGGAAATATTAATACAGCATTATACAGTTCCAGTAGCCCTTGTAAAGTCTATTGATGCAGCCCCAGAAATATTTAGACCAGGAATTAGAAGATTAGTTGCCAAAATTGACGCTGGAGACATGACAGTTGATCCATATATGGATTTTGCTAAAGAATATCCGGTAAGAGATTCTATGCGAATGATGCGCTTATTATATCGTTTGGGATTAGGATCTCAAGAAAATAAACAAGAACAACTTATGATGTTTTCAAGAACCGTTTCTACACTTCAAAATAAATCAAGAGAGCAAAAATATAAAGAACGTTTAGAGACAATGGAAAATAAAACAATGGTTATGTTATTTTGTACTGGAGGAGGAATTTTATTACTTTTATTAGCATCAATGATGATGATGGTACAATATTAAAGACTTGATTATAAAGAAAAATATGTGATATAATAATACTATATGGTAAAGGTGGTGATGTTTGAATGAAAGAAGCTGCAGGAGAAGCAAATTTAACTGTAATTGCTATCGTATTAATTGCAATTGTGGCAGCAATCGCAACTCCCCTTATCAGTAATATGATGAGAGGTACTGCTGACAAATCATGTTGTCAACAATATGGAGGTGTTTGGAGAAACGGCGGTTGTACAGATACTGGTGTTGTTGGGGTTGAATTCGACGAATCAGGATATGAAGAATGTAGAGCTGCAGGAAGTGGACAACAATCAGGTGGCGGCAATGCTACTGAATAAAAAAAAGGAAGTGAAATAGCTCATGAGAGAAAGTTTAGGGTCAACATTTATGTATAATTTAATTGCGATTTTTATTATAGCTGTTGTTGCCATATTGGCTGGAACTATGAGCTATTTTAAAGCTTTCAAAATAAACAGCAAAATTGTTGGGATTTTAGAAAAATATGAAGGCTATAATCAATTAGCTTTGGATGAAATTCGTTCTACTTTAGGTACACTAGGCTATAGGAGAATAGAAGGATATGAATGCAGGACCAAAGATAATGCAAGACTATATGAACAAGATCAATCATTTACGTATTGTGTTTATTTAATTTGTGATGACGAAGATCCTTATCGCTATCGCTTTGGTGTGACTACTTATATACAGATTGATTTTCCAATCATAAGTACGTTTTTAAAGCTTCCTGTTTATTCAGAGACGATGAGTATACATAAAATGGATTCAGATTGGGAATGCTCAATTGATTATTAGGGGTTGATATAATGAGAGAGGCTATTGGAAATTCGTTCTTATTTAATGTAATAATTGTATTTATTTTTATTATATTATTTATATTAGTTAGCTCTTTAAGTTACTCAAAAGGATTTAAGGCAAAAAACAAAATTATTTCAATTATTGAGGACCGACGTATTTATGATGAAGATGTAATGGAGGAAATTGATTTAGCATTAAGACAAAATGGATATCGACCTAAAAGTGTATTTAGGCATCAAGATTGTCCTGAACCGGAAGAGGACGAAGTAAAAGTTTTATTAGAGGAAAGTGTAAATTATCCATATTGTGTATATCAAATATCAACAGAACGTGGAATTTATTATAATGTGCTTATTTATACAAGGTTTGAAATTCCATTATTAAGTGGATTATTAGAATTTGGTGTAGCAGGAGATACACGTACAATTTATGATTTAAATTATTAGTTAGTGTAAAGACATTTTATAACTTAAAGCAAATGGTAAATTTATTTAGATATTCAATATGATTTAAGACAATTTTGATTATTAGCTTTTGTTCAAAAGTAACATTAATTTCGTTAGAGGCTAAATGATCTTGATTAGAAGATTTACCAAAGACATTGGAAAAAATGTCTAATTTGTAATTATCAATAGTAAGAGCATTGATATGTCTATTTTTTTTGATGAACGAATACCTGTATACAAGAATTTTATACTTTCCAGTAGATTTTATGTATATGCTAGAATTAATTTGGATACACTAATTTTTTAAACTGAATTAAAAAAATTATTAAAGATAGAAAAAGTTTTTCTTGTGTATTTAGGCGTTGGATTAGATGAGTCACAAATGACCGCAACAATAAAGGCTTTGTGTACATCAACACCACATACTTTTGAATAAATAACTTTCATAAATAAAAAGTTCTTTCTAAAAAATAGAAGGAGTGGGTTGTCTGTGCAGTTAACACTAAGAACGAACTAAAGAGGGAGATTAACCTACAGCCTAAAAGGGCTATTTATGTGTGTTTGAAATAACTGCATATGAACTGCTTATTATACTAATTTAATCCAAGAGTTCCTCTATCGTGCTGTAGAATGCACTCTTTCTAGGTTAATGATGTCGAAAAATAAATTTAGTTCAAGGCATTCCTATAGAACCTTGAACATAGTGAAAGGAATGAAACTTTTATGAACGTAATTGTGGCTAATAAATATCAAGCATTACTTGAAGATTTAGAAATTGATGTTATCAAAAGAATAGATGGAGAATTTGAAGTAGATGATTTAATAGGACAATTTGAAAATTTCTTTTTTCAACGTATGATTCTTGATATTACTGCAATTAAGGATTATAACGATATTAAAAATTTACAAAAATTATCAATTTCTTTGGATATGGATAAAGTAATTTTGTTATTAGATGATTCCCCAGAAAGTACTTCTTCTGAATATTTATCAAAATTAATTTCTATTGGAATTTATAATTTTACAAAAAATGTAGAAGGAATTATGTACTTATATGATCATCCAAATACTTATCGTGATGTTGCACATATTCATCAGTTAGATACCAATGCCCCAGTGCAGGTATTAGACCGTTATGTTCCATCTCATGGAGTTAGAATTATTGGGGTTAAAAATGTTACAAAACAGTCAGGAGCAACTACTTTAGTATATATGATGAAAAAACAACTAGAAAAAAACTACGATGTAAAGGCAATGGAAGTAGATAAAAGAGATTTTATGTATTTTAGAGATCGTGATTTAATTACAACAAGTAGTACAGAAATAGGGGGATTACTTGCAAAATATAGTTCTTCTGACATTATTTTATTAGACGTAAATAATAGTGCCCTTGCAGAATCTTTAGCTCATGTTATGATTTATTTAATAGAGCCATCAGTGATTAAACTCAATCGTATGATGATGCTTGGACCTAAAAAATTAAAGGAACTTCAAGGGAAAAAAGTTATTTTAAATCAAAGTTTACTTAGTTCAAAAGATGTACTAGATTTTGAATATGAATCTAGATTAAAGATTTTCTATAATATGCCACCTCTTGATGAAAGAGAAAAAGAAATTATGGCAATTAACCGTTTTTTAGTTCGTTTAGGTTTCGATCGTCAACAAATTGGTGATGAAGTAGAAAAAAGAAGAATTTTGGGAATATTTAATTTGTAATTATTGAATAAATTTCTTTGTAGAGAAAGACGTTGATATTAAACGAAAAAAAGGATAGTAAAAAAAAGAAAACGCACCGAAAGTATAAGGATTTATGACAAAATTATAGTAAATTTAGTTGAATTTTAAAAATTACCGCATTATACCAAAAATACCTATATATTATAAGGTTTTCTCTAAATTTAGTATAATTTTAGGATAACTAGAAATGCTTATTTTATAAGGAGTTATTAACAAAGAAAAAAAACTTATTGACAAAATATAGAATTTAAAGTATAGTTGTAGTATAAATGGGAGGTATAAGAATATGAATTTGATGAATTTAGTAAACGTGTTAGAGGATGATGTATGTGTAGATATGTTCGGTGGAACGTCAGGAATTCCAGGAAAAATTGCACATATTATTGGACTTGCAGTAACACTTATTCAAGTTGTTGTTCCAATTTTATTAATTATTTGGGGAATGCTAGATCTTGGAAAAGCAGTAATGGCTCAAAAAGAAGATGAAATTAAAAAAGGGCAACAGACATTTGTGAAACGTTTAATTGCAGCAGCAATCGTGTTCTTTGTTGTAGTAATTGTAAAATTAGTAATTAATTTAGTTGCTGGTGATGATAGTGCAGGAATTGTTGGATGCATTGACCAAATTCTTGAAAGTTAGTAAAAAGTCAGGTTTAATTCAATGTCATTAACTTAAGAAAGATAGAAGAAAAACTATCTTTTTTAGTGTATAAT
>CAYYCR010000134.1:0-4273 GCA_964470385.1 uncultured Muribaculaceae bacterium
TTCTAATAACTTTATCTTTGATCTTTCATAATCATTTTGGCATGAATTACAATTCTATCACCACTACTATTTTTACAAGTAGAAAGAGTTAAAAAGGTATCATCAGTGGTCACTACTGTTTTAATGGGAGCAACATTCCTTTTTATCATAGTATCAATCCATGTTTGTTTTTCTTCTTCCATTGTAAAGTCTGTTGTAATATAATAAGATTCTTCTTGAATGGTATAAATAGAAAAAATTTGATATAAATAATTAAATTCTGGTGTTGATATTTGAATGATATAGCTATCTTTTTCTTGTTGCCAATTTTCAGTTAATACTTTTTTCATGCTTCCAAATACAGTGGAATCTAATCTACCATGCCCATAAATAATCGTATTATCAGATAATTCTTTGATATCATTTCGATAATCCATAAATAACCAACCTGCTAGATTTTTACTTTTGTCAAAAGCATGCGTTAGGTAATACTCATTATCGCCACTATAAACCACTGGATAATTGATACTTGTACCATTTACTTTAATATAAGCAACAGTATCTGGATTTTTTTTCTGTAAACTTGTAAAATCAACTTCTAAAAAAGGAAGTTTCATATAATAATAGTAGTCGCTTTCTTTCATAGAAGCAGGATTTACGAAAACTGATTCATCAAATTCTCCAGTTCCATTTAATCTAGGTTTTTTTTCGGTCATTTGTGCGATAGAACCAATTTCTTCTGATAACTGGTGTAATTTTTGTCCCTCTTGCTTCCATTTTAAAATATGTAATAGGCTATATAAAAACAGAATAAAAAAAAGAGAAAATAATAAAATAAAACCAATTTTCTTTTTATTGATTTTTTTTAAGGTAATCTTTTTTTTACAATGTATTTTCATATTTTCACGACCTTTTTATTATTCTAATAGTATCACAAATAATACACTGTTAGCAATCTTTTTCTTTCGTCCTTTTTGAATTTTAGATCTATCACAAAACAATAAAATTCTAATAGATAAAAAACATATCTACATATTTTGATATGCTTCTATTTCCTTTTCAGATAACCCTGTCACTTTCATAATTAATCCAATTTCACACTTTTCTTCTAGCATTTTTCTTACTATTTCATGACGAAATTGCTTCATTCCCTCTTCTTTTCCATCACGAAAACCTTGATCTTTCAATGCCCATTCTTTGTCATAGGCTTCTAATAATTCATCTTCTTGACTAACCTCTATTGATTCTTTTATAAATTCTTCCATGATATCGTTATCCTTTCCTAATTCTTTTGCTTTTTTTACATCTGGTTCTATTAGTGTTAATAAAAATCTTTCATCTTCAGTTAATTTCTCTATACCATCAGTATACCACTTCTTATATAAATTAGGAACATAAATATTAATTCTTCAAATTATTCTTTTATTTTTAGTAATCTTATAGATTTTTGTTTCTAATTCCTGCTTTATAAGCTTACTATTTTTTCTCATCATCTATGTTGATATCATTTTTATTTTTGTTACTCAACAAAATCAGAATAACAAAAAAAGAGAAACCATTTTTCTCTACCTTGAATACAATATAATAGGTGATACTATGAATCGAAATAACAATTGGTGGTGTGGAAGAGGAAAGTGGTTTTTTGCTCATTTAATTTGTTGCATTATTTTATTTTATCAATTACTCATTACTTTCTTTTTCATTACCCGTTTTAATTTATTTTTAATATTCTTTTTCTGGTTACTGTCCATTATTTTTTTGTTCCGAATAATATGGTGATAACAACACTTCCGTTTTATAAAGTCTATCAATCATTTTTCCAATCTTCCTGCAATTTTCATACTCATGTTCAGTTAATTCTAATTTATCAGGGAGTGCTATTAAAATAAAAAATAATGTTCGCTCCGCTTCGCTTAATGGATAATTCTTCTCATATCGTTTTAAGATTTCTCCAAAATCAAATTCTAGCGAATGATGTAAATATAATTTATACAAATCAAAAATTGGCATATCAATTCTAGCTTTTCTCCAACTTGTTAAATAAGCATTCTTATTTCTGATAAAATGAGACAATTCTAAATTATTATGAATGACAACCAATCTTTCTTTTCTCAAATTAGCAACTAAATTGTACCAACGATCTAGTTCTTTTTTGGCATATGCCAAAGCTGCATATACTTTAGAAATATTCCTCGCTAATAAATATTCACTAGGACTCATATAAATATGGGATTCTATAATATTCATTCTATCATTATAGTCACTATATAAATATTCTATATTATTAGAAATATCTTCAAATATTTTCTTATAATCAGCTTCGTCAACTTCCCTAAAATGGGTTGTTTTATTATGAAGAAGACTCACTAAATCAACCAAATCCAATATTTTTTGTTCTTCTGGCATCTCGAAATCTTCTTCATATTCTGTCAATTCAAATTCATCGCTATCATCACTCAATATTTTAGGATAATAAACAAAACTCCTAGAATCTAAATACTTATAAATAGAATTATCATTCACTTGTTTATGTTTTAACGCATATCTTCCGTCTTCTGTATCAATAAAAGTTACATTTCCCTCTTTTTGATAACGATGTGGCTTCAATGAATATTTCTTCAGTAAACTATTCACTTGTCGCATGATAAAGGGCTGGAATAATGAGTTTATCTCCAAGTTTTACTTCTGATAAATCATTATATGCGGCTAAATCCTCTCTCGTAATGGCATATTTCGCTAAAATATTTTCGATAGAATCTCCTTCTCTAATAATATAGACACGATAAGTCATGTAAGTTTCATTACTCTCATCCATAGAACCAAATAAAGTGGTTGTATTTGTCTCTATTTTCACTTCTTCTTTTGTTACTTCTTCCTTTTTCACTTCTACAACTTGTTCCTCTTGCATAGATTCTTTTTCCTTTCTTTCTAAAAACTGCTCTTCTTCTAGTTCCCTGGTAACTCTTTGTAGTTCTTCTTTGGCATCTTCTTCTGCTTTCGTTACCTCTTTTACCACAACTGGCTGTTCTAATTCTCGCTGTTCAGATTCTGTTTCTTCTTCTTGAATAATTTCTCTTTCTTCCTTTTTTTCCATTAATGGTTTTTCTTCTAATTTATCTACCTTTACATCTATATTTACAGAAAGTACATTTTCATTTACAATTTCATAATAAAAGTCATCAATGTCAACATTACAGTTATCTAACAGATAGTGTTCATCCATATGAATATCAAATGGTAACTCATAAGAGAATACCTCGGTACTAGTACTTGTATCGGTTATTTTATATTCTCCATTTAGTAAAAATGCTCCTGCAATGATATGATCATCTTGTTTTTTTAATGAATGTTCTAATGAGATACTTGTAATTTCCGCTAAATTAGTTTTAAAAATAATCTCTTTTTTAAATGGAATTATCTTTTTCATATTTCTATACCCCTTCCAGTTCATTACACTATATGAAATAGATTTTATAAATATACAAAAAAACTACTTATTCAAAGTAGTTCGTCTGTTCTTAAGTTTGGTAAGTACTACCTCATTTTGAATTTTAAAAATAGCATCGTCATTACTACCCTCTTGATGAGCATAATCTGGATTTTCTAGTAATCTTTTATTTTTTTGAAGCAATGCAATATAACGATTTAAAACCTCTATATCATTTAATAATTTGGGTTCTTCTATCTCTACTGCATTAATGAAACCTAAAGTACAATAGTCTAACAAAAGATGTTCGTCTGTGCCAATTTCTTCTACCGAATAATGTAGTAACATCGCACTATAGACATCATTGGCTAAATCTTCTTTCATCGATTCCATTCCATCAAATACACAATGACTCATAAATAAAGCATAAAGATTTTGAAACAATACTGAGTTAAAATAAACACCATATCGTTTCCTAAATTCTTCACGATAAAATCGCATTGCATTTTTATCACTCATCGTATTAACTAATCGGTTCATATCATTAATATAAGAATAAATAGCTTCTTTTTCTGTTCTTGATTGATACGAGTAAGAAAAACGGTATTCATTTAAAAAGGCACCTGCTTTTTTCTGTTGTTCTTCTTCCAAACACTTTTTAAATTGATACTCTAATAATAACTGATAAAAGGATTTTAAAAATTGTTCTGTATAAACATTATCATAAGGATCATTTTCATCTGCAATCTCTTTCCAATTTTTATCATCAAATAAAAATGCCTGTCCTAATTTTTTATAATAGTAATTGTTCTTGTTCATGACTACCACTCTTTACTTTCTCTTTAAATATAATATTCCATACTTCTT
>CAYYCR010000135.1:0-4207 GCA_964470385.1 uncultured Muribaculaceae bacterium
AGTGAGAGTATATGAAAAAGTGCATTTTAATGGTATAATTGTAGATAGTAAGATTTCCATGGAGGTAATGATGAGAGAGGATATATTAAATAATGAAGATTTAGCAAGAGCATTAGCAGAATATTTAATATCAGAGCGACGAAAAAAAGATATGCTTTTTAAAGAAATTATAAAAATTGAATATATAGATAATATAATTCTCAATAATGACATAATTAAACTTAATAAAAATCTTTCTTATAAAATAGATAAGACGCATGATCATTTAAATGACATAAATGATTATGGTGATTTGGAACTTGAAGCATTAAGACACTTAAAAAGGATGACACAAGATGATGAAAGACCAAGAACTTTATCTATGTCTAGTCCAATGGAACAAGAAAATGAAAGAAATAAGTTTATGCAAGATTCTTCTCGTACTCTTGATATACATAGTTCTAGTTATTTGAAACGAGATGAAGTCGTAATATTAGAATCAATAAGGAGAGATATTAGAAGTATTGTTTATGCCTATGGCACAACTGAAAATATTAAAGAACAAGCGATTATAGAAGCAAAAAGACAGGGATATACTTTTCAAGCAGATACTCCTATATATATGTTGCAAAATGCAGAATTAATTAAATTATCATCACAAAGAGATATAAATTCAATTCATTTTGTTCCTGATAATGTTTGGACAAATGAATTAGCAACATTTGTATATCAAATTGTCTTACAGAATGGTTATATTTTATGTCAAAGCAGTCCTCGTTTTTTCAAAAACAATATTCAAATAATAAAGCAAAGTTTAAAATTAGATGCTAATTCTAATATTCATATTGCATGGAATAGTTTAACTCCTGAAGATTTAATTGCTTTAGAAAATTATATAGTCGAAAACAATTATGATTTTGTTATAAATTACAGAACTCCAATAAATTTTAGAAGAAATGCTGAAATTTGCATTAAAAGTATAAAAAATGAAACAAGTGATGACAGTATAGTATATATCGATTGGGAATATATAGATAAGCATAATCCTGACGGTATAAAAAGATTACTTAATACTTTAATTGAACAAAAATATGTTTTGAATGGTAATGCTCCTGATTATTTAAAAAATAATACAGTTATTTGTTTAAATTCTATTAAAAATGATATTCATAGTGCAAGATACTTTAGTGAAGATTTGCTTTATTGGTTAGAGCAAGATTTAGATTTATTCCCTATTGAAAATCAAGTAGAAGATGAGGCACTAAAAAATAGAATACTTGAAATTAGACATTATCTTATTGAAAACGGTTATTATTCATTAGAGAGGTTTACTAAATTACCTGCATCATTTTTAAAAGATGAATTTGTATTAGATTATTATTTAAAACAAATGGGAGTTTCAAAAGAAGCAAATGATGAAAAAGGAAAAACTTACTACGAAAGAGTTAAGGAATTTATAAAATCAACTTTATCTACTCCTCTCAAAGTAACAGATGTTAGAAAAGTTTTTCAAATGGTAGCACAAAAGAAATGGGAAAATTATCGTAGAGAAAATAATGATTATTATACTAATATTTTTAATAGAATTTGTGATTCGTTAGAGAAAAACAATAATTTTATTAGTTCACTAAATGAATTGAAATTTTTAATCAAAGTTGATGATGTACTAGATGAAAGAAAATATGCTTTATTCAATGCTTTTATTGAATATCATCAATTATATCATAATTCAAAAGCTGAGAATAAAATGGAATTATTACAAGAAAAAAGAGATGATATTTCTAAATATGCTGCACTATTTATTTCTAAAAGTAAAGAGGATTTTATTAGTGAACAATTGAATGAATTTGATAGTTTATATAAACAATTTTTTGTAATTAGGATTGATAATCCTATTGTTAAGAAAAAAGTTGTTGAAATTAAGCAAAGAGATATGTTAAAAAAATTATTTGGTAGTCAAGATGCTAATTTAATGGAAAAGTTGCAAAGCATAAAAAATAAATATATGGCTTACGATTATAATGCTTCTGTTAACAAAGATAATGTATCACAATTATTAGATTTATTTATCTCAAAATCAATAAATGATAATGTTTCAAGTATTGATGAAATACTATCATCTTCTAAACCTGCAAGATTTGATGAATATGAAACATTTGAAAAAGTATCTAAACTTATAAATAGACTAAATAGTCATAATATTTCTTATGATGGAGGGGAAGTAAGCAAATATAGACAATTTATCACATTTAATGGTGAAAGTTATGTTTACAATGGAAACGGATTTAATGGTAACGAAATATCTCAAATAATGGGATACAAAGATTTAAAATACGTATTTAGTAAAGTGAAAAGTGAAATTATTCAAATTGCAAAAGGAATTGATAAATTTGATAATTTAACTCAAGAAGATATTAAATCAGTAATAGGAGAATGTCCATTTACCGATGAATATTATAAGTTTGATGCAGAGCACTTTAATAGATACTATATTAGATTATTTGATGAATATATAAATTCTTTTGAAGATAAAAAATCTACTCTTTTAGATGATAATAATTATAGAGCAGTTTGTGATTTAGCGATTAAGAGTGGATTAATTCAACTTTCAATGATAACAGAATTAGGTAGACTAGATAATGGTAATAAACTATTTGAAGAAATAAAAGGATATGTAAATAGCAAAGAAATATGTGATATATTAGCTAATATACCAAACTTAATGAGTTTAATGACATCCGAAGAATTTTCTATGGATAATCTTGATAAAATACTAGATTATAAAGAAATGTTAAAATATGCCGATTTAAAACAAATTAGTTTATTAGGAAAAGAAGTTATTAAAAAAGTTTATAGTAATAATGGATTTACCTCCGCTTCACAAAAAGAAAGAATAAATGTAGCTTGTGATTTATTGAGTGCAATGATATCACGAAGTGAATCAACTGTTCCTTATATTAAAGGAACTTATGGCAATTATAAGTATTCAATGTATGATTCAACTGATGAAACTTTACTTACTGCAGGCTTAGATACAAATGCATGTTTTAGATGTTGTGGTAATGATAATGACTTTTTACATTACTGTGCTTTAGATAAAAACGGCTTTGTTATTAAAATAACTGATACAGATGGTAATTTTATTGGTAGAGCTTCAGGTTTTAGAAATGGTAATGGAGTTTATATTAATCAATTAAGAACTATCTATGATAAAAAATCTTCTGCTTACAGTTCTGAGCAAGATGCAATTATTAAAACATTTGAACAAGCCTGTGATGATATTGTAGAAACATCTCAAAAAAATAAAGATGAACAAGATAAAATTGATTTTGTAGTAGTAACAAAAAGTTATACATTAAGTGATAAACACTCTAATGTTGATGGTAAAACTACTGATGCTATTGGTTATGATCCAATGGATGCCCAAAGTGATGATTGGAAGCAATTTGTATCCACTACTAAAAATCTAGATGAAGCAAAAAGAAGTAATAACTTTAATACCGATTATGGTAATTATCCTATTATTTGCATAAAATCTGCAGTTGGAACATTGACTCCTGACAAAATAAAGAAAGGCGATGTTCCTGCATTATACTCTAGAACTAGACAACAAGTTAATGTTAATGAACCAAATGAAGATTTAGAAAATTATGTAAATAAAATTAAAGCTTGTTTTTCTTATCAAACAGATCAAGAATTTGGTTATTTAAAAGTTCCTCAAAGTTGCAAAGTTGTAATAGGTGATAATTGGTATATAGTGTTTGGAAATCAAGGAGTTCTTGATGGATGTTATTTACCACATGATAATTATGCAAAAATGGAATTTGATACATTTATGGGACAATTATTACCAAAACAAGAAGATTTAAGTGCTAATGAACAAATAGATATTCCCAAAAGATAAAAAGACAATATAAGGTTATATGTCCTTATAATTGCCTTTTTCTTTTTGTATATCTTTATCAAAATTATTAAGATTATCTTGGATAGACTCTGATCGCTTTCTAATTTCTTTACAGTAATTATCTAATTTGCGAAGTTCTTTGATTTTGGGTTGAATAGAATTTATTTCAGCAAGTATTTCTGATTTTTTATCTTCGGTTTTTGCTCTATGATATCGTTTCCATAGATTTTCTCTTTTACCCATAAGATTTTGGTACTTTTCATAGTTGATTTTAGCAAAGCTATCTAAATCTTTTATAGTTTCAATTTTATTATTTACCATAAA